>NZ_LN876587.1:1200000-1500000 GCF_001282725.1 Inediibacterium massiliense
AATGCTCCTGTCGCACAAATGCTTTTGTCTTTATGATTTAGTCCCAAACCATCTAAAGAAGCTACTTTAAAATGATCCTTTATTTTTTGTTCTCCATATTTTTTTTCAAAAGCCCAGCTGTCAAATTCATTCATATAAGACGAAGTTATCAAAGAAATTTCTTTTTCTATATTGACCCCAGCACAATCAAAAGTATTGATAATGATTTCTTTAGGATTTACTTTTACGATTTCATCTAAAAGCTTTATAAAAAATTTTTCATCTATAAATTGAGTTGTTTTTAATTCTCCTGTTGAAACGTCAGAATAGGCAATTCCTGCTCCATTTTTATCTATGTAAATAGACATGATATAATTATTTTGTTTCTCTTCTAACATATGAGCATCTATAATGGTTCCTGGTGTGATAATTTTTACAACATCTCTTTTTACAATTCCTTTTGCTTGTGAGGGATCTTCTACTTGTTCACAAATGGCTACCTTAAAACCTCTATCTACTAATTTTGCAATATAGCTTTCCGATGAATGATGGGGTACTCCACACATAGGAGCTCTCTCTTTCATTCCACAATCTCTACCAGTCAGTGTAATTTCTAGTTCCTTAGAGGCAAGTAATGCATCTTCGAAAAACATTTCATAAAAATCACCCAAACGAAAAAACAAAATACAATCTTTATATTTTTCTTTTAATTCCATATATTGCTGCATCATTGGAGTTAATTTTGTCATAAACTTCCCCCTTCTTTCACAATAAAGCCAGGGATTTCCCTGGCTATTATGTCTATTTTTCTTCTACAAAAATACCATTTAAACTAAAAGTTTTAGGTTCTGTGATTTTTACATGTACAAGTTTTCCCATTAGATCATCAGGACCTGTAAAATTCACAAGCTTACTCTCTCTTGTACGCCCCATCCATTTTGTTTCATCCGTTTTGCTTTTTCCTTCTACCAACACTTCTACTATTCTATCTTTAAGCTCCATATTTTTTCTTGCAACAATAGGATTTAAAACATTTAACAATCGATCAAATCGGTCATGCTTAACATTTTCCAAAACTTGCTCTGTATACTTTTCTGCCGGGGTTCCTTTTCTTATGGAATAAAGGAAAGTAAAGGCTGCATCATATTCTACTTTTTTGACTAAATCTAGTGTTTCTTCAAAATCTTCTTCTGTTTCTCCTGGAAATCCTACGATCATATCTGTAGTAATTGCAATACCTGGAATTTCTCTTTTTATAGTTTCTACTAATTTTAAATAATCTTCTTTTGTATAATGCCTATTCATTTTCTTTAAAATATTTGTACTTCCAGATTGAACAGGTAGATGAATATGCTCACATATTTTATGACAATCTCTCATTGCTTCTATTAATCTATAAGATAGATCTTTAGGATGTGAAGTCATAAATCTTATTCTTTCGATTCCATCTATTTCATTGATCTTATATAAAAGATCCGCAAAATCCATTTTTTCTTCTAAAGTCTTTCCATATGAATTTACATTTTGACCTAAAAGTGTAATTTCCTTTGTACCGTTTTTTGCAAGTCCCTTGATTTCTTTTAAAATATCTTCTGGATTTCTGCTTTTTTCTCTTCCTCTTGTATAAGGTACAATACAATAGGTACAGAAGTTATTACATCCATACATAATAGTTACAAATGCCTTTAATTCATATTTTCTAATCGCAGGAACTCCTTCTATGATTTCTCCTTCTTCCCATATATCTACCAACATTTCTTTAGATTGCTTTTTTTCTGTTAGCAATTGAGGGAATTTATGAAGATTATGAGTTCCAAATATTAAATCTACATGATTGTATTTCTTCTTGATAGCTTGTACTACATGAGGTTGTTGCATCATACACCCACACACTACAATAATCATATCTTTTTTCTTCTTTTTTAAAGGCTTAAGTTGTCCTAAGTTTCCATATACTTTAAATTCTGCATTTTCTCTTACACAGCATGTATTATAAATGATTAGATCTGTCTCTTCCATAACAGTAGTTTCTTCATATCCCATATTGTCAAGCATTCCTAATAGTTTTTCAGAATCGTGCTCATTCATTTGACAACCATAGGTTACCACCATAGCTTTTTTTCTTCGTCCATTTTTTTCAAAAAATATCTCATTTTCCATTTTCATCATTTCTATATATTCATTTTGAAGGGCTATTTCCTTCAAAGAAACATTCACTTCTTTTCTTTCGCTCATTCAATTATCGCTCCTTCATACTTCATACTTTTTAAATTTAGCTTGTTTTATATCATAACATATTATAACAGTTTGATGTAATTATATTCAAGGTTATACTATTGGTTTTGGCAATTCAGTCATAAATTTTGCATATCATTTTTCATATTTAATAAAAATGATCCATTTGTTTCTTTCATAGTTAAATTACTTTCAACCCAATTATAATCATTCATTTTAAAAACTTTCATCTACTCCTCCCTTTCTCGTTAATTAACCTTTAGCTTTTTTGATATCTACTATCATATTTGGTATAATTTACCTAAATAAACTGAAAGGTTGTGCATTCCATGAATTATTCAATATCAATTATTTCTGCATTTCTCACTATCTTAATTCTTCATATTTTAGATACCAAATATCATTACAAAACTAAACTTATTAAATTTTTCGGTTCAAATTTCAAATATGATATATCTCTTGGAATACTAATTTTTGTTCCTTACTTATTTCTTAAGGATTTAACAAATGAATTTCCAATACATGCTTATGAACCAATTTTTTTTGATATTTTAAATAGACCTATTTATTGTACTGTTCTTTCTTCATATTTTTACTTATGTCGTAGACCTAAAGACCTCCGTTAAATACAACGTTCTCATTTCTGATATTCAACAACTTTTCTCATTCTATTCCATCTGTCCGCAATCCTAAAGGGTACCTTTATTTTCTAGGATATGAGAGAATCAAAGCATAAAAAAAGCTTCATGTAGTACACACAAAACTTTTTGAAATCATCTTTTGTCCAAATTCCCCCTTTTCGCTTATATTATAAATTTCATACAAATGGTTAAAATAACAATATAATCTTAATCAATTTTATATTTAATCGTTCTGTATTACTTTTATGGGGATGATTTTTACCATTGTTGCAATATTTACTACTAGTTAAGGGAGGTAATAACATGGTTTATACAATGATTGTAAAAATTTCATTTATGAAAGGAGGTTAATCTATATGTTATCTGTCTCTTTTCAACAATTTATTTTTGGTGTTTTTCTGAATTGTATTGCAATATATATGGTAAAATACATTGATGATATCATACAAAGAATCATTGAAAATTCAGCCCTCAACAAAATATTAGTTACAATAAATGTGCTAATGATAATTGCTATATGCCTACTTATCGCAAATATAAATATCTTCTAATCATAAATATATATAATTTATAATTCAGCATAGATTTTTTAATAATCATCCCCATATTTTATGAAAATACACTTTATTAACCTTATATTTTGTACTTTTTTGTATTAGAATTACTTTTTTGATATAATGTTCTTAAATTTAACATTAGTGGATATCCATTAAATAAATGGAGGTACGTTTACATGGTAAATCCAATCATCAATAAAGTATTTCTAACAAAGGTTTATAAAATTATTGAATTTTCAATACAACACATATTTCTTAGTTTTGTCCTCTATATTACTTTATCTCCAATTTATATGTTTATGAGGATACAAAATAGTTTTCTAAAAAGTACATTAGTATTAGCTATTTTTTTAATATTATTCAGAAAATTTATTATATCCAAAGCAAACGACGATAAACTATTTGGTAAATATACTTTGTATGTTGAATCTCTAATAAGTATATTAATAGTTATAATTCTTTTATATACCTTTGGAATTCCTCAAATAACTTTCCATTAGCTTAAGTAAATTGTGTCATTTCTCTCTCACTAACTATCAATTTAGAGATTTCCATATAAATATAAAACACCGCAAAATTCAGTCTTGAATAATACGGTGTTTTATAAATTATCTAATTTTTTGATTGTTATACTAAATAGAAATACAGCTATCTAATAAAAGTTAAAGATCATGCTCATAATCTCACATGACAAAGTCTAGCAATCAATCGTTCCACTTACTCCATCTAATGCGCCTTTAACTAATTCACAAGCCAAAACATTTTCTTCTGGAATCTCATGCAAATATTTAATCCCAAAGTCAACAGACTTTTTAAATCCGAATTTGCTATAATAAGCAGTATCCCCTACAAGCACGATAGATTTATATCCCATATCTTTCGCCAATTCAAAACTTTTGTTTATTAATTTAGAACCAACACCTTTATTACGATATTCCAAAGCAACAGAAATAGGTGCTAATAAAAGCGTTTCTGTTTTGTAACCACTATTACTGATATAACTTTTAGTTAGCATAATATGTCCAATTAATACATTATTCTCTTCAGCTACTAAAGCAAGTTCAGGAATATAGTTATCGCTACTTCGTAATTGGTTAACAAAATCTTGTTCCTTACCATTAGAAACTTTTGCAGTTTGAAATGCAACCTTTACTAAATCATATATTTGCTTACAATCATCTTGTTTTTCTTGCCTAATAATTATATTCATATATAAACCTCCAATATTAATTGTAATTAGTAATCTGTGGGAGGCTATACTTTTATTTTATTTGTATATACCCCCCTGTTGATACCAGCTCCAATGTACCCAAATTGAACATAAAATATCTCCTTTTTATTTATTAAAATATTAATAACCTTAATATTATTAATTTATCACCATTATCTTACAGATTCATCTATATTCTATAATAATCAAAACATATTTACAAGATTATCAGCCAGAGAAAATATGCATATTTCTATTTTCAAACACCACATTATTCAATTTTCAGAGAACATTATATTTTTCCCATTAGTAATCATGTATTATTTATTTCATAATTTTATCTCTTTTAAATTATTAATATATCTTTAGTATATTTGCCAACTTACTCTTATTTTAATGGCTATTCTCCTTCTACATTATCCTCAATAGTTCATCTAATGTACTATATGTCTCAATATAAGCCAGATTACCTACAGTAAATTTTTCAATAATTGGTATAATATGATCATGACATTCAGAAGGAGGTGACACAAATGACTATTGATAATAAGACTGAGCTATTAGAATATAGTGGTATAGGTGGATGGCTACTACTGTTTACAATTACTGCAATCATTAGGCCAATATATATGGCATATGAGACCTATTCTACATTCTCCACTTCTCTTACTGAGGATACATGGTATGCACTAACATCGCCTAGTAGTCCTGTTTACCATGTTCTATGGAAACCAACTATAATTTTTGAACTTGTTGCAAATATAATTTCTGTTCTTCTAGCTCTTACAGCTTTGTTTTTACTTTTTAAAAAATCCAGATTTTTTATTAAAATGTGGTCATTTTCTGTGATCATGAGTATACTTTTCATGGTAATTGATATGATTTTATGTAATCAAATTCCAGCATTGGGTAACGAAACTTTTGAAGTTTTAGTTCAAAATTTATTCAAAAATATAGGTTACTTAACAATCTGGGGAACTTATCTACTGAAATCTCAACGAGTAAAGAATACTTTTATAAGATAATTACATTGAATCGATTATTTTATCAGATGGTTTTCTTTATACAAAAAAGAAGCTACTGAAATAGTAGCTTCCCATTTTTTATAATTTCAATTTACTAAATCGTAGCTTCAGCTTCACAACCTAGGATTTCTTCAATAGGTGTATATTCTAAATTATGAACTTTTGCTACAGATTCATAAGTAATTTTTCCATCAATTACATTTAATCCTTTTGCCAATGCAGGATCTTCACGAAGAGCAGCAAGATATCCTTTATTCGCAATTTTTAATCCGTAAGGTATTGTTGAGTTTGTAAGAGCAAAAGTAGCAGTTCTAGCTACTGCACCAGGAATGTTTGGTACTGCATAATGAAGTACACCATGTTTTTCATAAGTTGGTTTATCATGAGTTGAAATTCTATCAATAGTTTCAATAGAACCACCTTGGTCAATAGCTACGTCTACTATAACAGAACCTGGTTCCATAGTTTTTACCATTTCTTCTGTTACAAGTGTAGGAGCTTTTGCACCAGGAATAAGTACAGATCCGATCAATAAATCTGCCTTTTGAACAGCTTTTGCTATATTATAGCTATTAGACATAATTGTATTTACTTTTCCTTCAAATAAATCATCTAAGTATAAAAGTCTTGCTGGATTAATATCTAAAATCGTAACATTTGCACCTAAACCTAACGCCATTTTAGCTGCATTTGTTCCAACAATTCCTCCACCAATAACTACAACTTCTCCAGGCGCAACTCCAGGAACGCCCCCAATTAACATTCCTTTTCCACCTTCATGCTTTTCTAAGAATTGTGCCCCTACTTGTGTAGCCATTCTTCCAGCAATCATACTCATAGGAGTAAGAAGTGGTAAAGATCCATCTGCTAATTGAACTGTTTCATAAGCAATACCAATTACTTTTTTCTCTATAAGAGCTTTTGTAAGTTCTGGTTCTGGTGCTAAATGTAGGTATGTATATAGAATTTGTCCTTCTCTAAAATATCCATATTCTTCTTTTAATGGTTCTTTTACTTTTATAATCATATCTGCTTTATCAAATACTTCTTTTGCTGTAGGTATAATTTCAGCTCCTGCACTTTTAAACGCCTCGTCATCTATCCCTATTCCCATTCCAGCATTATGTTCAATGATTACTTTGTGCCCATTTTTTACAAAAGATTCTACTCCTGCAGGTGTAATGGCTACTCTGTTTTCATTGTTTTTAATCTCCTTTGGAACTCCAATAATCATGTTAATCCCCCCATTTATTTTTTATGTACACTATATATAATACATAGTGTATGTCCTGAAATTATTATAACATAGAAAACATTTTTAAGATACAGAATTTTGTTTATTGTTTAAAATTTTCTAATAAATGATTCGCACATTTTTACATATTTCATCATTCTATTTATTAAGAGCTCTTGGAAAATATTTTTTTCCAGAAAGGCTTATTTTTTTCTTCTAATCTTTTCATCTTTTCTCTCAATTGAGCCATCTCATAAGACTTCTCTTTTACTTTCATCTTAAGCCTTGCATTTTCGCAGATTAAAACATCTTTTTCTTTTCGGATCACATCTGTATTCTCAATCTCTTCTTCTTCTTTTTTCATAGAATGAAAATAATCAATAATTTCATCCTTTGCTTCTTCTAGCTTGTTCCCTATATTGAGTCGAATCGTCTCATGAACTTGATCACAAATTCTTTGAATCATGTCTTTTGCAGGATCTTTATCTATCACACATAACTCTTGTGATTCTGAAGTTGCGGCCACTTCACTAGTTGAAGGAATCACTAATTCTGGGGCTTCTAAAATCAATTTAATTTGTTTATTGGTAAGGCCTCTCTCTTGAAGCTCTTTAATATAAAATAATCTTTCTATTTCTTTATAAGTATAGTACCTACGATTTGTAGGTGTTCTAGGAATCTCTAAATTAAAATCACTTTCATAATATCTTAGTACATGAGCTTCATATCCTGTTAATTTACTTACTTCTGAAATAGAATATCTTTTTTCTTTATCAATCACATTCATCACTCCTTCAATGTAAATATTCTTGGATCATTTGATAATTCCTGCAATTTTGTAGTAAATTTAGAATATTAATTTTAGTCAAACTTTAACAACAAACAGACATTTATAACAAAAAATACTACTTCTTTACAACGTAAATTGTAAAGAAGTAGTATTTTTTTGTACTTTACGTATAAAATTATATAAATAATCTTAAATTCTCTTATAAAAAAACGTTTTTACAGAATCCAACTGATATCTTGTAGGCAATATAATTTGTTCTGTACTTCCTACAAATAATACTCCATTCTCTTTTAATGCATCTCTAAATTTTTTATACATAATTTCTTTAGATTCTTCTGTAAAATAGATCATCACATTCCTACATACAATCAAATCACATTGATCTGGATATGGATCTTTTAATAAATTATGCTGTTTAAATTGGACACAATTTTTAATTTCATCTTTGATTTTAAAAGATTCTCCTATTTTTTCAAAATATTTACTTGCTAAATGCTTAGGTACATTTTCAATACTCTTAGCAGAATAAATTCCTGTCTTAGCTTTTTGAATTACTTCTTTATCAATATCTGTAGCCAAAATTTTTATATTGCTTAAAGGCACTAATTCACTCAAAGCCATAACTAATGAATAAGGTTCATCTCCAGTAGAACATGCAGCACTCCATATTTTTAAAGTTCTACTCTTTTTTAAAAGATCAGGAAAAATATCCTTTTGTAAAATAGTCCATTGACTAGCATTTCTAAAAAATTCAGAAACATTAATGGTAAGATAATTAATAAATTCTTCAAAAATCTTTGCATCTTTATTCATTGCATTAAAGTAATCATCATAATTTGAAAAGTTGTTTCTTTTCATTAAAGAATCAATTCTTCTTTTCATCTGTCTTTCTTTATAATAAGATAAATTGATTCCTGTCTTTTTATGGACTTTCTCTTTGAATAGCTCATAATTGTTCATAGCTTGCCCCCTTTAATATTCATTCTTTTTCATACTAAATTTATATATACCCCTAAATTTAGAAAAGAATAAGGAAGATGATCTTCCTTATTCTTTAGATCCTAATATTTCTCCTATAGTAGTTGGTTCATCTTGATTGATTTGTTCTAAATTCGGTTCATTTGTATCCTCAACAGCTTCTTTGATACTTAAACTCATTCTTTTAGTTTCTTTATTTAAATCAAGTATTTTCACGTTTACTTTTTGTCCTACATGAATTTCTTCAGATGGCTTTGCAATATGTCTATCACAGATTTGAGAAATATGAACAAGTCCATCTATTCCTGATTCTACTTCAACAAATGCACCAAAATCTACAAGCTTTAATACTTTTCCTTCAACAATATCTCCAACATGATATCTCTCTTCTACAGTTTCCCATGGTTCTTTTGTAAGTTGTTTCATTCCCAATGATATTCTCTCTTTTTCTTTATCAAAGTCCAATACAATTACTTTTACTTTATCTCCTACTTTAACTACTTCTGTAGGATGTTTGATTCTTCCCCAAGCAAGATCAGAGATATGAACAAGACCATCTACTCCTCCAATATCTACAAATGCACCAAAATCTACAATTCTTCTTACTTCTCCTTCTATCACTTTGTCCTTTGAGATGTTTTCCCATAACATACGACGTTTTACTTGATTTTCTTCTTCCATAACTGCCTTACGAGAAAATACAATTTTTTTCTTTTTTTGATCAAACTCAATTACTCGTACATATAATTCTTTCCCTAGAAAGATTTTCATATCCTCTACATAGCTAGTAGATAATTGAGATGCTGGGATAAATCCTCTAATTTCTTTGTATCCAGCAATGACTCCACCCTTTACTACCTCTAAAACTTTTACAGAAATTACATTGTTTTTTCCTTCTGATTCTTCTAGTTCTTCCCAATCTTTTTTTGCATCTACTCTTTTTTTAGATAAAAGAAGGTTTCCTTCTCCATCATCTGTACTTACTATATATACTTCTATTTCATCTCCTTCTTTTACTATGTCACGAGGATTGATCGAAGGATCATTAGAGATTTCGCCTTTAGGAATAATTCCATCTGATTTATATCCTACATTTACCATAATTTCTTGATTTGTAACAAGAATAACAGTTCCTTTTACAACTTCTCCTCTTCTAAGGACTTTAAAACTTTTTTCATATTCCTCCATCATATTCATCATATCATTGTTTTCTGTATTATTCATTTTATGAATAGCCTCCTTAATAATCCAGTCCGGTGTTGAAGCTCCGGCTGTTACTCCAATTTTATCAAATTTTTTTATTTCTTCTAGTGGTAACTCTTCAGCAGTTTCTATATGATAAGTATTCTTGCAATACTTTTTACTGATTTGTACCAATTTCTGTGTATTTGAACTATGATAGCCACCAATCACAATCATAGCATCTACCATCTGGGCTACCTGGGCACATGATTTCTGCCTTTCTATTGTAGCTGTACAAATAGTATTAAATGTTTTTAATGTAGTAGATTTTTTTTCTAGTTCTTCTACTACATGATTCCATAACTCTTGAGTAATAGTGGTTTGTGCTACTACACAAATTTTATTTAGAGATTCTAATTTTGAAACAGCTTCTAGATTTTCTATAATATAAGCTTGATTATTACACCACCCATTAATGCCTATGACTTCAGGATGTTTTGGATTTCCTACAATAACAATATTATAACCTTTGTCATAATATTCTTTTGCAATTTTTTGTACTTTTCTTACAAAAGGACAAGTAGCGTCAATCAATTGTATATTATGTTCATGAGTAGAATCATAAAAATTAAGAGGAACTCCATGAGACCGTATAATTAAAGTTTTATCTTGTGCCTTTTTTATATCTTCAATCGCAAAGACTCCCATAGACTCTAACTTATCTATTACTTGATGATTATGAATCAGTGGCCCATAGGTATATATTTTTTTATTATGGTCTTTATCAATAGCATCTATCGTTTGATTCATAGCTCTCTTGACCCCAAAGCAAAAACCTGCATTATCTGCAACAATAATTTTCAATATCATACTCCCTCCTATAGGCACATTTATTTTAGATTCTACATATTCCTACAAACTCCTTCTTTAAAATTAGAAAAATCTCTTTTATTCTTTTAAATATTTTAATATTTCATGGATGACTTGTTCAATTCCTTTTCCTGTAGTATCTATTTCAATAGCATCTTGAGCTTTTTTAAGAGGTGCAATTTCTCTTTCCATGTCCATTTTATCTCTTTCTTGTATTTCATCTTTAATTTGTTCTAATGTCACTTCAAATCCTTTTTCTTTTAATTCTATATATCTTCTTTCTGCTCTTTCTTCTATAGATGCAGTCAAATAAAATTTATAAGTAGCATTAGGAAGAACAAAGGTACCAATATCTCTACCATCCATAACTACATCTTTACAAGATGCAATTTCCCTTTGTAAATAAGTCATTTTTTCTCTAACTGCTAAAATCTTCGCTACATGAGAAACCATTTTGTTTACATTAGGATTTCTGATCTCATCTGTGACCATTTGCCCATCTAAAAATATATCATTTCCCTTTATATCAATTTTAGTAGATAATAGCATTTTTTCTATATGATCCTGATTTTCAAGGTCTATATTTTCCTTAAGTACTTTTAAAGCAATTGCTCTATACATAGCACCTGTATCAATATACGTAATATTTTTAATCTCTGATATTTTTTTTGCAATAGTACTTTTTCCAGCTCCTGCAGGTCCATCTAAAGCAATACTCATACTATTCATCTCATCTTCTCCCCATTCTTTATACATTGCTTCCTGCTACAAAACCCGTAGAAAAAGCAATTTGAAGATTATATCCTCCTGTTAAAGCATCTACATCAATTACTTCTCCTGCAAAATAAAGATCTTTTATTTTTTTAGATTCCATAGTAGAAGGATTAATTTCTTTTGTATTGATTCCACCTGAAGTGATGATAGCTTCCTTTATAGGTCTTATGTTTTCTACTGTCATTTTCATATTTTGTAATAAATTCACAAGACTGATTCTTTCCTCTTTTGTAATTTGGTTTACATATTTTTCTTCTGATATACCAGACAAAGAAATCACAATTGGAATCATTTTTAAAGGAAGTAAATCTTTCAAAGCATTTTTAAATTGTTTTTTAGAATATTTTTCAAAATCTTTAATGATTCTTTTATCCAATTGTTCTGAAGTTAAAGCTGGCTTTATATTTAAAAAAATCTCAACTTTTCCTTTTTCTATATGATTTTTAATATAATTGCTCATACTAAGGACAATGGGACCTGAAATACCAAAATGTGTGAAAATCATTTCTCCAAATTCTTCGTAAATTAGTTTTCCCTTAAAACTAGCTTGTAAAGATACATTTTTAAGAGATAGTCCCTGTAACTTTTTTACCCAATCCTGTTGAATTTCTAGTGGAGCTAGAGAAGGCTTTAGAGAAACAATATCATGTCCAAAAGCTTTTGCAAATTTGTATCCATCTCCTGTAGAACCTGTAGTTGGATAACTCATTCCTCCTGTAGCTACAATCACTTTATTTCCGAATATTTTTTGTCCATCTATCAATTGTACTCCTGTAACTTGTCCATTTTCTTCTAAAATTTTACTTACTTGTTTTTGAAGTCTTATATCTACATGATATTCTTTCATATAGTTTTCAAATGCTTTGATTACATCACTTGATTTATCTGACTTTGGAAATACTCTATTTCCTCTCTCTACTTTTGTAAAAACGTTATATTTATGCATAAGATTGATTAAATCTTCATTGGTAAAAGTATAAAAGGCACTATACAAAAAATTTTTATTGGTAGTTACATGATTTAATAAATCTTCTATATCTCCATTGTTTGTAACATTACATCTTCCTTTTCCAGTAATATAAATCTTTTTTCCAAGCTTTTCATTTTTCTCAAGTAAAATCACTTTATTTCCTTTAGCTGCGGCAGTTCCTGCTGCCATCATCCCTGCAGCTCCGCCTCCGATAACAATAACCGTTTCCAATCGTATCATCCTCTACTTTATATTTTCTAGATGGCAAGTATCATTTAGGGACACAAGTACAGGTCCATAATCTTTAAAATCAATAATATTAATACAAGTATTATCTAAACTTATTTTATAAAAATTAGAAAGATCTATATCCATAATACCAAGTAAAATAGACTTGATAGCTACTCCATGAGAAACAATGACAATATTTTTACCCTCATTTTCTTTCACTATATCATATACTGCCCTTAAAGCTCTTTTTTGTACTTCTACTAATGTCTCTCCTCCAGGAATTTGTGCTTCATGAGGTTGGTCTCTCCAAACTGTATAGTGGCTTTTATAAGTTTTTTGAATTTCATCCATAGTAAGTCCTTCCCAATCACCAAAAGACATTTCTCTTAAATCGTTTATTTTAGAAACAGGTATCCCTATTTTTTCTCCTAAAGTTAAAGCCGTCTCATAGGCTCTATCTAAGTTGCTGCTATAGATAGAATCAATTTTATATTTTTTCATTTTTTCTGCCAAAAGAGCAGCCTGCATTTTTCCTTTGTCTGTTAGTTCGATATTTTGAGAACCTTGTGCTCTAAATTCTAAGTTCCATTTTGTTTGTCCATGTCTTACTAAGTATAATCTAGTCATTATTTTTCCCCCTTTAAAATGTCAAATTTATTATACCATTAAATGAATATATTTCTTATTATTTTTCCCTATTTATTAAAAAAATTCTCATATTCTTATTCAAACTATCATAAAATAAAAAGCTACGGAAACTCCGTAGCCTTTTATTTTATAATATGGTATTTTTGTCATTATACACATTATGTTTTTCCCAAATGTGCTCTAATGTATTAAATGTATTGGCTATTTCTGATTTTTCTCTCATTCCTACCGCAACTACTAAAGCATTAATCAAACTTAAAGGTGCCACTAAAGAATCTACAAAAGATGCCATATGACTTCTGGCAATAAGTGTATAATCTGAAATAGCTGCAATAGGAGAAACTTTACTATCTGTAATTCCTACAACTAAAGCTCCCTTTTCCTTTGTAAAGTTTATTGCATTTAATGTATTGGCAGAATATCTTGGAAAACTCATTCCTATTACTACATCATCTTTTCCTACTCTTAACATTTGTTCAAATACATCACTTACTCCAGGTGTTACAATTTTTACATTGTCCAATATAAGGTTTAAATAAAATCCCAAATATTCAGCTAACGTACTTGAACTTCTAAGGCCTATAATATAAATTCTTTTGGCATTGAAGATACTATCTACAACATTTTGAAAAACATCATCATCAATCTCTTCAATAGTAGCTTTAATGTTATCCATATCTTCTTTTAAAACCTTCTTGAGCACTGCTCCTTCATTTGTATAGTCATTAGACATTTCAAGTCTTTGTACCGTAGTAAGTTTTGTCTTAATCAGTTCTTGCAGTTCTTGTTGAAGTTGTGGATATCCTTCATATCCTAACGCATTTGCAAAACGTACAACTGTAGACTCACTTACTCCTACTTTGTTTCCTAATTTAGATGCAGTCATAAAAGCAGCTTTATCATAATTATTCATAATAAATTGAGCAATTAATTTTTGACCTTTACTCAGTCTTGAAAAACTTTTCTGTATGATTTTTATTAAATCTACACGATCATCTCTCATGAAAATTTTCCTTTCGAGCTGAATTAAATTTTATCCTCTAGCAATCAGTTTATATCCTTCTTCTAGAGCTTTTTTGTTTAAATCTTCTGTCCCTTTTGGTACTCTGTTTAAAACAGCAGCTTCTAAAGATTCTTTAGACGCTATATTCATTATACCATTTATTGCGCCAATTGCAATAATATTTGCGACCATCGGTTTTTTTAACGCTTCACTTGCAGTTTGTAGAATTGGAATTCGAATAACTTCTTTTGATACTATATCAGAAGAAACCTCTACACTTGAATCTACTAATACAATAGTATTTTCTTTTGTATCATTTGCATATTTATTACAAGCTACCTGTGTTAAAGATAGTAATAAGCCAACATTTTGAACTTTAGGAAAGTCTATTTCCTCACTACTAATGATTACTTCTGCTTTACTAGCACCTCCACGAGCTTCAGGCCCATAGGATTGAGATTGGATAGCATTTTTCCCATCCATAATAGCAGCTTCTGCTAAAATGATTCCTCCTAAAATAAGACCTTGCCCTCCTGAACCAGTTAATCTTAATTCTATTTGTTTAGACATACTATCTCTCCTTTATAAATCTATCAATGATTTTTTGATATGACTCTGTATATTCTGGAGCTTGAGTATTTTTAAACTCTCCAATTACAAACTTTCCTTCTAATTGCTCTGGTGACATTTTTTGTGCTGCTTTTACATCTACTGCATGATCTTTTTGCCATTTTAAAATATCCACAGCTGAACCCTTTTTATTTTTTCTTGCATAATATGTTGGACAGTTACTTAAACCTTCAATCAATGAAAATCCTTTGTTTTTAATACCATTTTCAATTAATTTAATCATTTGATTTGCATGATAAACAGTTCCTCTAGCTACATAAGTAGCTCCTGCACCATCTACAAGCTTTGGAATATCAAAAGGTCTATCTACATTTCCAAAAGGTGCTGTAGTACCTAAATCTCCAGTAGGCGTTGTAGGAGAGAATTGTCCTCCTGTCATTCCATAAATATTGTTATTAAATACAATTGTTGTAATATCAATATTTCTTCTTGCTGCATGAATTAAATGGTTTCCTCCGATGGCTGTTGCATCACCATCTCCAGTAATTACGATTACTTCAAGTTCTGGTCTAGCCATTTTTACACCTGTTGCAAAAGCTAACGCTCTACCATGAGTAGTATGAAGCGTATTAAAGTTCATATATCCTGGTGCTCTCGAAGAACATCCTATTCCAGATACGATACATACTTTATCTCTATCTAATCCTAAATTGTCAATTGCTTGTGCAATGGCTCTCATTAAAGTACCATGACCACATCCAGGACACCAAATATGGGGTAATTTGTTCATTCTAAAATAATCTTGAATCAATGGGCTCGTCATCCTAGATTACCTCCTCAATTTTAGATAGTATCTCATCAGGAGTAATAATATCACCATTTACTTTTCCAATATGGAAAATCTCTGATGCACCTTTTACCACTCTCTCAACTTCCATCACTAATTGTCCATAGTTTAATTCTGCAACAATAATACCTTTTGTTTTTTGTGCGAATTCTTGTACTTGTTTTTCTGGAAAAGGCCAAATAGTAACTGGTCTAAACATACCAACCTTTAATCCTTTTTCTCTAGCTTTTTTTACCGCACTCTTTGCAGATCTTGCACTTCCTCCATAAGAAAATACAACGATTTCTGCATCTTCCATACAAAACTCTTCATAAGTTACAATATCATCTATATTATCTTCTATTTTTTTCATAAGTCTAGTACAAAGTTGATCTGCTATTTCATGGCTATTTACTGGGAATCCAGATTCATCATGAACAAGACCTGTTACATTGTATCTAAAACCATCTCCAAATCCTGCCATAGGTGAAACATATTCCCCTTCTTCTACATGATATGCTAAATAGTTTTGATCCCCTTTTTCAGGTCTTTTGCGATCAATAATTTCTAATTCACTAGGATCAGGAATCGCAATTCCTTCTCTCATATGGCCTACAATTTCATCTAATAATAATATAACCGGTGTTCTATATTTTTCAGCAAGGTTAAATGCTCTTACTGTTAAATCAAAAGTTTCTTTTACAGAAGATGGAGATATAGCAATCACTGGATGATCTCCATGAGTTCCCCATCTTGCTTGCATTACATCTCCTTGGGATGGAGAAGTAGGAAGTCCAGTACTTGGGCCATGTCTTTGCACATTTACAATCACACATGGAACTTCTGCCATAGCAGCATAACCAATATTTTCTTGTTTTAATGAAAATCCAGGACCACTTGTAGCAGTCATAGCTTTCACTCCTGTAAGAGCAGCTCCTATTGTAGCAGCCATTCCTGCAATTTCGTCTTCCATTTGAATGAATTTTCCGCCTACTTTAGGGAGTTTCTCAGCAGATCCTTCTGCAATTTCTGTCGAAGGAGTAATCGGATATCCTCCATAAAAACGCATTCCAGCAGCAATAGCTCCCTCCACACAGGCTTCATTCCCCTGCATAAGTTTGATATTATTTTTCTTCATCTTCTATACCTCCTAGATAAATTGCATAATCAGGACAGCGAAGTTCACATAAACCACATTTTATACAGTTTTCTAAATCAACTATTTCAATCTTTTCATTTTTTAACGCAAGTACCTTCTTAGGACAGAATTCCACACAAATTCCACAACCCTTACACCAGCTTTTTTTAATAATCAATTTCTTTTCGTTTTGGTTGGCCATTTTATCTTTCACTCCATTTCAAGATAATGTTTTCCTTACATTCATCATAACAAAAAAAAATATGAAATGCAATTTATATTTCATATTTTTAAGAAAATATACAATAATGCAATTTTACTTTCAAATCACATGCAAGTTTACCATTATTATTGTATGCATTTATTCAGTGTTAATTCTTTTATAATTGAATATCCCATTTTTTTACTTTTTTCATCAAATCAAATCTTGTCAAATCAAAGTGAATAGGTGTAATAGCTATATAATTGTTTTCTATGCTATATGTATCTGTTCCCTCTTCGTTTTTTTCATCTACTAGCTCTCCACCTAACCAATAATAAGCTTCTCCCCAAGGATCTTTTCTTTCAATAAATGTATTATTATATTTTCTAACTCCTAATGTGGAAATATGTACTCCTTTTATTTCTTCTTTTGTACAATTCGGAACATTCACATTAAGCAATGTATCTGGTGGTAATTTGTTTTCTATCAATTTTTTTGCTATCTTGGTAGAAAATTCAGCAGCACAATTATAATCAAGATCTTTAAAAGATGCTAAAGATATAGCCACAGAAGGATATCCTAAAATTGCTCCTTCAATAGCTGCTGATACTGTTCCAGAATACAAAACATCTGTTCCTAAATTAGGTCCTTTATTAATTCCTGAAAAAACCATATCTATTTTTTCTTTAATCAATCCTTGGATTCCAATTTTTACACAATCTGCTGGTGTTCCACTCACTGCCCAGGCATCAAAATCTTCATCAAAAAATTTCACTTTTTCTGCTCGAATAGGTTCATGCATGGTAATAGCATGTCCTGTAGCACTTCTTTGTCTATTTGGAGCTACAACATAAACCTTTCCTACTTTAGATAATGCACAAGCTAAACTATATATTCCTGGTGCAAAAATACCATCATCATTTGTCACTAATATATTCAAATTTATTACCTCCATTTACATAGAATTCTTATTATAGTAATTTGTCATATAACCAATACTATGAGTATAACATTTTTTATAAGGAGTGATTGTATTGATTCAAATTGACGACTCAGGAAGCGGAAGTTTAATTGGCGGTACTTGTATTGGTGCTATGCGTAAAGAAACAAAAGAATATGCCTTTGATATTATTCCTCTACAATTTTATCACGATCATGCTTTTGAAAAAAAATTATATTTAAATTATGTAATCACTATCATCAAAGATTTGTTTGATAAACTAGAAGTAAGTAAAAATGAAGAAATAGAAGTATGTAGAGGATATATGTTTGACGAACTTAGGATTTACTTAAAAGAAGAAGGTTATCATTTTCATAATACTATTATTGAAGATCCTCTACAATCACAAATTGAAAAAACCTTTGAAGAATATACAATTTCCTTAGGTCTTCCTCCACAGTTTTTAAATTATACCAAATACCCTTTTCATTTTCATCGCCTTTTAAGATGGGTATATGCCGATTATGAAAATCGGTGTTCTCTTTGTAAAACCGGTTGGAAAAGTTGGAAAAAGTATGGAAACCTAGATCTTGAAATCGAAGAAACTCATTTGGATCATTCTAAATATAGATGCTTAAAATGTTTTCAAAAAATAGAAAACAATTCTCATGTAAAGGTATTAAAATATCATAGCAATAAACCAAATATCATCTACCTTCATATGAATTGTTAAAATTTATTTTTTGATAATCCCTAAAATCATTGGAGGTTTTTTGTTTTGGTTTGTATAACTAATTTCAAATACATGATATGTAGTAGAATCAAGATTTTTTGTAAATTTTAGTATTCTTTCCTTTTCTACTTCTCCTTCTTCATGCCCTGGATAAATAACCATTATAGTCAGCCCTTCTTTTTTTAATAATGTTAAAGATTTTTGAAGAGCTGATATGGTTGTATGAGCCTTTGTAACAATTTCATGATCTCCCTTTGGAAGATATCCTAAATTAAAAATAATAGCACAAACCTCTTCTTTGATATACTGATCCATATTTTCATGTCCATCTTGAATCAGACAAACATT
This sequence comes from Inediibacterium massiliense, assembly GCF_001282725.1. NCBI lineage: Bacteria > Bacillati > Bacillota > Clostridia > Peptostreptococcales > Thermotaleaceae > Inediibacterium > Inediibacterium massiliense. Next base: position 1,219,085 of record NZ_LN876587.1, read on the forward strand.
TTCAATTTTATTTTCTTGCAACAATCTTTTTGTATTCTCAATAGCCAAATCTTGTATATCAAAAGAAAATACTCTTCCATCTTCTCCAACCATATTAGCTAAAAAAAGAGTATCATGTCCATTTCCCATAGTAGCATCTACTACTACATCTCCTTTATGGATGATATCTTTTAAAATTTCTTGTGCAAAATTTGTCGGTCTTGTTAGTGTTTTGATATTCATTTTGCCACCTCTATTTCTTATGTTTGCATCCTTGTAAAAAATAATCTGGTAAAGTAACAAATAATAAATTTTTATCTGCATCATCTTTTTTAAATCTTAATTTTTCAAAAAAAGAAGCATACTCCTTTGGATTTACATATACTTTTTGAATACCTTTGTAATTTGCTAAATTTAAAACAGATTTTACAATAGCATCTCCTAAATATTCATTTTGTCTCTCTTTTTTTACTACTACAAATGAAAGGCTGCATTGATTTTCTTGATAATTAAACCCTCCTGCTCCAACAGGTATTTCATTATCATAGGCAATCATACAATTTGAAATATCTTTTTTTATATCTTCTAGATCTATGTCATACAAACCTACTAATTGTTCAATCACTTGTATTTCATTCTCTGTAGCTGGTTTGATTTCTAACATTTTATCCCCCCTAACTATTTTTTAAATAATTCACTTCTTCCTTTGTAAGGTTTCTCCATTTGCCTTCTTCTAAATCATTCATTTTGATTTCTCCTATAGAAACTCTTTTTAATGCTACAACAGGATGATTAATTTGATCAAACATTCTTCTGATTTGTCTATTCTTTCCTTCATGAATCATTACTCTTGTTGTACAAAAGACTCTACTCTGTTTGATCATTTCAATATGGGCAGGGGCTGTTATATATCCTCCTATGTCTACACCATTTTTAAACTTCTTCAATTCTTCTTTTGTGGGTACTCCTTTTATTTTAGCAATATATGTTTTTTTTACTTCATGCTTTGGATGCGTAAGATGATATGTAAAATCTCCATCATTCGTTAAAAGTAAAAGTCCTGAAGTATCAAAGTCAAGTCTTCCTACAGGATAAATCCTTTCATTTATATCTTTTACTAAATCAAGTACTGTAGGTCTACCAAATTCATCAGATACAGTAGTTACATATCCTTTTGGTTTGTTTAACATTATGTATACATTTTTTTGTTCTAACTCAATAAAATTCCCGTCTACATATATTTTATCCTTTGTAGGCTCAATTTCAACTCCCATATCCTTTACAACTTGATCGTTTACTTTTACTCTTCCTTCTTTTATCATTTCTTCTGCTTTTCTTCTAGATGCAATTCCTGCATGAGCAATATATTTTTGTAGTCTCATTTTTTGTCTCCTTTATCATATGTACATATCTATTATATATTCTATACCATATTTTGTTCAAATATATTTCATTTTTATCTCTATAGAAAAAAGCTAAAGATTTTTTCAGATATAATCCTTAGCTTTTGAATGCTCAATACAGTTCAAAAAGATATTAGAAAAATATGACTAGAACAAATGATATTAATATAGACAATTATAGGTTGTTTTTATAATATATACATATACACAATATGTATAATTTCATTAAAGGAGTCTTATTATGAAAGCAAAAAAAATATTAGGCCTGTTTTTATTAATATTAATCCCATTTTCAATTGTATTCTCTTTCAAATTTCCTAATGGCTTTGTATTAGGCGAAGTTATTTTAAAAAATATAGGAATATCTATATATTCTAATCTAAACACTGGATTGTATTTTCCTGGAATATTGGCTTTAATCTTTTTAGCAACAGGTTGGATAGGATCTAGTAAATTGCTAAAAAATAAATACCCTAAATTAGTTAAAAATCTCTTTTGGTTTATATTCATTTTTTTAATTTTACTAAAATCTATGAATTGAATTAGTCTAAAAATATGTAAATGTCTTGTATTATAGCAAAAATCATTTCATTAATTAACACTATATTCATATAGTGAACCATTCTCAGCTAAGTATTCTTCAAACAAAAAAAGCAAAGCAGATTCATACAGACCGAAATCTACTTTGCTCCTAAATGCATTAATGCCTCTCTACTTTTCCATAGGAAAAACGACTGTAAACTCTGTTCCTTTCCCTACATCACTTACAACATGAATCTTTCCATTATGTTCATTGATAATACATTTTGCAATGGCTAAACCTAATCCTGAACCTCCATAGTTCCTTGAGCGTGATTTATCAACTCTATAAAATCTATCAAAAATATGGTTTAGACATTCCTTTGGAATCCCTTCCCCAGTATCTTTGACGGATAGTTGGAATGTGTTTATACCAATATCCAATCTTAATTCGATGATTCCTCCCCTATTTGTATACTTTATTGCATTGTCCAATAATATAGTTATCAGTTGCTTGATTTTAAACTCATTTCCCCAAAAGGTCACATCTTCTTTATTATGCAAAATTAATTCTAATCCTTTTTTCTGAGCAAGGGGCATAAAAGTATCTTTTACTTTGCATAAAAGACCACTTAGATCAAAAGGTTCTTTAAACCATTCATCATCTTTCGCATCTGATCTTGCTAAAAACAACAAATCATCAATAAGTTTTTTTAACCGCTCTAACTCACTTTGAACATTTATAAGCCACTTACTTTGACTAGCAACAGTTTCATTTTCATTTTCCATTACTATTTCTAAATTTGAAGTTACTACTGCAAGAGGGGTGCGAAGCTCATGGGATGCATCTGCCACAAAGGTATTTTGTTTTTCCCAAGAAACTCTAACTGGCTTAATGGCTTTGTTGGCAAGAAAAAGACTTATGAAAAAAACTAGTGCTAAACTGATTAACCCTATATATATAGAAATCCGAATAAGCCATTTGAAAATGTCTTTCTCCCTGCTATTATCAAGAAATACCATAATCAATCCGTATTCCTTTGGAACCTTTAAAAATTTTAGCCTATAATTGTTATTTTCAATATTACCATTCTTACTTTCTTTTCTTAGAACAATTTCTTTTAATTCTTCAACATCTTCTTTTGAAATAAAAAATTCTGAAGAATGCTCTATAATTTCTCCTGATGTATTTACCTTGATAAAAAAGCTTCCTAAAGCTACTTTTCTTCCATCAGGTGTACTAATTGAAGGGAATAAATGCTCTTCTTGTGCAATAGTATTCATCAACATATATGATTGCTGATTCATTCCGTGTTGCATCATAAAATATAGTCCAGAAAAAATGATGAGCAGTACAATAGTTAATAAAATAACATTAATTGAAATAAGTTTCATTTTTAGTTTTTGAAACATGTTAATTTATCTCCTTCACACAATAGCCTCTTCCCCTGAAGGTTTCAATAATGACGTTGCAGTTTAATAATGCAAGCTTCTTTCTAAGATAAGAAAGATATACTTCAATATTATTAAGTTCTATGTCCGATTGGAAACCCCATATTTTTTCCAACAATTGTTCCTTTGTAACAACCATATTTTTATTTTTAATAAGTATTTCAAAAATCTGTGACTCTTTTGATGAAAGCTTTGTTATTTTGCCATCTATATTTATTTCCCCTTTTAAAGTATTAAATATTATGTTTCCGATTTTTATTTCTTCGTTTATAATTGTTTCTGTTTGTCTTCTTCCTAAAGCTCTTACTCTTGCTAATAGTTCTTGGTTTGAGAAAGGCTTTATTACATAATCGTCTGCTCCGCTGTTTAAACCTTCAACTCTGTCTTTGATGGCATCCTTTGCAGTTAATATAAGTACAGGCGTTGTAATTCTTTGGCTTCTTATTGCCTTTAAAACTTCAACTCCTTCCTTTCCAGGCAACATCCTATCTAGAATAATAATATTATAAATCCCTGTTTCAGCCATTTCCTGACCTGTTATACCATCAAAAGCTGTATCAACTATATAATTATTCTTTTTCAAAATATATTCAAGAGCTTCAGAGAGACGTAATTCATCCTCAACAAGCAATATTCTCATTTTTTCACCGCTTTCCTTATTTTATGACTTTATTATACATGATTAACCTTAAGAGTAGCTTAATAAATTATTTATCATTTTTTAAGGAAAGATTAAGCTTACTGATTTAATATAGACTTTGTAGCTCATTTTAATGAAGGATATCTATCTAAAATAGTACCTAAAGTTGATGATTTACAATTGCTTTTATATAGCAAAAACGTACAAATATATTTTGGAGGTATGGATATGAAGGTTATTAAAAATAAGAAATCCATTTATCTAATTATGGCCGCTGTTGTAGTTGTAATTGCTGTCCTTGGGATTGTAAACAACAAAAAAGTAAGTTCTGCTGATATGAAGGAATCAGCCGTTTCTACCAGTGTTGAAACCCAGAAAATAGCTCCTAAATCTATTGAAGAATATATCAATGTATCTTCAAAGGTAGCTGGAAATAATGAAATATCTGTCATCCCTGAGGTAAGCGGTACAGTAAAAAATGTATATGTCAATCTAGGAGATACGGTAAAAGCTGGGGATGTTTTATTTGAAATAGATGATACAAATCTAAAATTACAAGTAAAACAAGCAGCAGCTTCTCTTGCTTCCGCACAGGCAAGTTATGAAATGAATGTGGGAGCAACTCTTCAAAATCAGGTAATGCAGCAGCAAGCTTCTGTGGATTCATATGAAATCCAGTATAATGACTTAATCAAAGACCTTGAAAAGACTAAAATTTTATATGAGTCTGGAGCCGTATCAAAGCATGAATTGGATACTTTACAGTCTAGTACGGATAAAATGAAGCTTCAGCTTGATACTGCAAGAGAAAATTTGAAACTAACCAAGGAAAAAATTATAGATGGAACAAAAAAGACAGGGCAAGCATCTATAGCTCAAGCTCAGATAGCATTAGAAATAGCCCAAACTCAACTAGAAAAAACAAAAGTAAAAGCAGAAATTGATGGAGTAATTAGTACTTGCAATGTAACACTAGGATCAATAGTTTCAATGCAAAGTCCAGCTATGACTATTGTAAACACGGACAAACTCAAGTTTTCCTTTAATATATCAGACGATTATATAAACAAAGTTTTTGTAGGATCAAAAGCATATATCACCATATCATCAGCATCAGATAAGCCTTATGAAGGTACGGTTACCTATATTTCTCCAGCAGCAAACAGTACGACAATGTTGTATCCAATAGAAGTGTATCTTGATAAACAAGACAATCACATAAAATCTGGTATGTTTGCTTCTCTAAAACTTGTTGTAGATAAAAAGGAAAATAGTATTTCGGTTCCATTGAATGCAGTTATTAAAAAAGGTAGTGAAAATTTTGTTTATGTTGTTGATGGAAATAATATGGCACACAAAAGAATTGTTCAAACAGGAATAAAAAATGATGTGAATATAGAAATAATAGATGGAGTAAAAATAGGTGAATTAGTAGTTGTGAAAGGTCAAAGCTTCGTCTCAGATGGAAACAAAGTAAATATTACGGCCAAGAATTGAGATTCCTACGAACAGAAAGGACTGATAAAAAATGGATTTTGCAAAAATTTCAATTAAAAGGCCTGTAACAATATTTGTAGCAATGGCAATCGTACTGATTCTTGGAGTAGTTTCTATAAGTAAAATGCAGATGGCTCTGACACCTGACGTAGATATGCCTATTGCAGTTATTATGACCCAATATTCAGGGGCAGGCCCAGAAGAAGTAGAAAACCTCGTTACAGAAGTTATAGAAGGTGCTGTAGCAAATGTAGAAAATATAGATTCTATTTCCTCCACATCTTCAGAAGGGGTATCTACAGTAATAGTACAATTTAATTATGGAATAGATCTAGATAAGTCCATAAACTCTATACGGGATAAATTAGGTACAGTCAGTCACATGCTTCCAGATGATGCAAATTCTCCTACAATCATGAAATTTGATATGAATTCTCAGCCTATAGCAAATATAGCTGTTACTTCTAAAAATATGGATAAAGATGCACTAAAAATATTTTCTGAAGATACGATACAACCTCGTATTGAAAGACAGCCAGGGGTTGCTTCTGTTGCTATTACTGGTGGTTATGAAAAAGAAATTAAAATCCAAATTGATCCTGAAAGAATGGAAGGACTTGGACTTACTATAGGAAATATTGGTCAAACATTAGCTTCTGAGAATACAAACCAAGCTGGGGGAAGTATTAAATATGGAGAAAATTCCCTTACTATAAGTAGTAAATTAAAAATGGAGAATATTGATGATATAAAGGCAACACCTATTAAGCTTTCTAGTGGAGCTGTTATTGGGTTGCAAGAAATCGCCGAAATAACAGAAGTGAATAAAGAAATTAAGTCTATCAGTCGTTATAATGGAGAAGAAAGTATCCTGATATCCGTAACAAAAGCCAGCGATGGAAATACAGTTACTACAGTAAATGCAATTAAAAAAGAAATTGAAAAAATTTCTAAAGCATATAGTGATATTGATATAGATATAGTAAATGAATCTGGAAGTGTCATTGAAAATTCTGTAAATAACGTAATATCCAATATTTTCATTGGTGGAATACTTTCAATTCTAATACTTTTTATTTTCTTAAAAAATGTGAGTCTGACTGGAGTTATCGCTGTTTCTATGCCATTATCTGTTATTGGTAGCTTTGTTTTACTCTATTTTTCTGGAACAACACTCAATATGATTTCACTGGGAGGTCTTTCAATCGGTGTGGGTATGCTTGTAGACAACTCAGTTGTAGTATTGGAAAATATATATAGATATAGAACGACAGAAAGTTTTAGTAAAATAGGAGGAACCTACAGGGGTACAAAAGAGGTAGCATTATCAGTAGCAGGCTCTACCCTTACAACAATAGCAGTTTTTATACCTTTTATCTTTGCAAGTGGTTTGCTATTAGAAATGATGATGGATCTTGCTTTTGCAGTAGTTTTTTCATTGATCATGTCACTTATAGTTGCGGTTACGGTTGTTCCTATGTTGAGTGCAAATTATGTAAATAACATACATAATAGTAGGGCTCCAAAACCTCTTAACTTTATTAATCATTTGCTAGATTCATTTGATAAATTTATCAAACATATCGGCAATATATATGAGAAAGCTCTTAACTGGTCTTTACATCACAAGAAGAGAACCGTACTCATCATTGTTAGTATTTTTATAGCTTCACTTTTCTTGATGCCTTTTGTTGGCATTGAACTAATGCCTTCTTCGGATGAAGGAACCTTTACTGTAAAGGTAGAAGCTCCTAAGGGTAGCAAGCTTGAGAGTGTAAATGAGCTTTCCTTAAAAAGTGAAGAAATACTAGAAAAAATACCAGAAATAAAGTCAATGACCGTTTCAATGTCTGGCTCATCAGATGGTATGAATTCCTTAAGGGGTGGAGGAAGTGCAGAAAGTTCAATTACTGTTAAATTGATAGATAAAAAAGAAAGAAGCAAAAATATTGAACAAATTATGGAAGAAGTAAGAAATCTTACAAAGAATATTGCTGGAACAAAAATTGCAGTTTCCGCTTCTTCAAGTATGGGCTCTTTAGCAGGAGGAGGCGTTACAGTAGAAATTCATGGTGAAGATTTAGATACAATGAAAGAAATCAGCGATAAAATCCAGCAACAAATGGCTAAGATACAGGGATTAAGACAGATAAAAAGCTCCCTAGAAGAACAAAACCAACAAGTTGCACTTAAAATAGACAAAGACAAAATAAGGCACTATGGTCTTACGGGTTCACAAGTATCTTCACAGGTTAGAAATATCATTTCTGGACATACAGCAACAACTTTAAAGGTAGACGGATCAGAAATGGATATAAGAATTGTATATCCAGAAAAATTCGTAACAACATTGACCAATCTTGGTGATATCAGAATTAGCACAGGAACAGGAGCATATATTCCCCTTTCTTCTATTGCTAATATTACAATGGAGGACGTTCCATCATCTATCCAAAGATCTGATCAAACTCGTTATATAACAGTTACCAGTGATGTTTTTGGCCGTGCCTCTGGTAGTGTGGGAAATGAAGTACAGGATATCATCAATCAAATGACTTTTCCAGATGGCTATACTGTCTCCCTTGGAGGAGCTAATGAAATGATGGAAGAAACTTTCAGCTCACTTTTTCTAGTAATTATTTTGGCCATAATTCTTGTATACTTAGTTATGGCTGCACAATTTGAATCGCTGATCAATCCTTTTATCATTATGTTTACCATCCCATTAGCCTTTACTGGTGCAATATTGTTACTTTTTATAACTGGAGAGTCCCTAAGCATGATGGCATTGATCGGTTGCCTAGTACTTGTAGGAATTGTTGTAAACAATGGTATTGTCCTTGTAGATTATATTAATATCTTGCGTGAAAGAGATGGATATGATTTAGAAGAAGCTATCTTAAAAGCTTGTCCTACAAGGCTTCGTCCTATACTTATGACCGCCATGACTACGATTCTTGGACAGTTGCCACTTATATTCTCTAATGGGTCAAATAGCGAAATGCTAAAGGGGATGGGTCTTGTAATTGCTGGAGGACTTGCAGCATCTACTTTCCTTACCTTGTTCTTTGTACCAATGCTTTATATTTATTTTGATAAGTTTGCAAATAAAGTAAGAAAATTATTAGGAATAAAACCTAAAATGAAACAATTAGAGATCGAACAAGAACTAAGTGAAAGCATATAAGGGTTATCTTTTAACCTTTACAACACTATTGCTAATAATAAGGCTCCTAAGTTGCTAGGAGCCTTTATTTTGTACTATATATTTTTTTAAAATTATAAAGAAAACATATCACTTCTTTTTATTTTAAATGCTTTACTTCCTAAATTCTTTATTTCTCTCCTTGATTCTCTATAAATATCTAGTAATTCATTTGAAATTTCCTCAAATCTTTTATCTGTTATACCAAGTTTTTTCTTAAATCTTTCATCTTCTATTCTTTCAATGATTATATTATTCGGAGATATTTCCTTAATAATATTTTTTATCTTCTGAATTGATTCTTCATCATCGTTATAACCCTTAATAATAGTAATTTCAAATATAAATTTTCCTTTGTATTGTTTATTAAAAGAAACCATATTTGAAATGTATTCTACTAACGTATACCCTTCAATAGGTCTTTGGATTTTTTGAAAATCTTTTTCTGTGATTACTTTTATCTCTCCAACAACCTCATCACATTTATTAGCAATTTTTATATATTCATCTCTACCTAGTAAATATCCATTAGAAAGAAGTCTCACAGGTAAACCTTTGACTTTGATAAAGTCAATAATATCAGCAATTCTATCATTTACTAAGGCTTCTCCTTTTGAGTTAATAAAGATTAATTCTGCTTTTGTACTTTCTATCATTCTTTCTAGTTCAATCAATGAAATATCTATTTTATCAAATGACCTTTGGGTATCTACCTTATTTTGAGACCTTCCAATAGGACAAAATATGCAGTCAAAATTACAATACTTTTCTGGAAGTATATCAACCTCCAGTACCCTTCTTCCATCTTCAATATAAATATCTTTGTAACTAAAAACACCCATTATCAGGTCCTCCTCTTTCAGTAATATTATTACTTATTTTTTGTTATTTTTAAACTATATAGGATTATTAATCTATTGGTATTAATTTCAGACCAACGATTCCAAAAACTATAAATGCAATACAAATCATACGCATTACATTAATGGGTTCTTTAAATAAAATAATACCTAAGACTACAGTACCAACAGTTCCTATACCTGTCCAAATTGCATATGCATTGCCTAGTGGTAAGCTTTTTAAAGACAATGATAAAAAATAGAAGCTTGCAACCATTCCTATAACAGTTAATATACTAGGTGATATTTTTGTAAATCCTTGTGAATACTTCATGCCCATTACCCAGCCTACTTCTAAAAAACCTGCTATAACTAAATAACTCCATTCCATAAACTTTACCTCCCTAAATCAATAGTTAAAGTTGTCTCATAGCCTTTTAAAGAAAAAAAATAAAAAGCCTAAGGAAATATTATAAAAATATCTCCCAGGCTTTTATCCTTCCGTGTACACAGTTACCTGTGCGTCTTCTCTCGGACCAGCCAGTTGTAAACTGCGGAACCCTAGAAAACTTAAATGTATATTTAATTATAATCTACAAATTAAAATTACAATTAATTTTAGCATAATATAAAAGATTTATCAACTAAATGAATCAAAGGGATAGGTACTTTGATTTCAAATGTGATTCCAGGTTCTTTTTGTTTCTAGAAATATATGGTATTCTAAAAGAAGATTATTAACCTTTATTACATAAAGTTCATCCGAAAGACTCGTGATAAGAATGAAAGAAAAACGTGTAGCAATAATATCAGATATCAATGCAAATAGATATGTTCTTGAAAGTTTTTTAAACTATATTCATAACAAAGATATTGATCATATTATCAATTTAGGTAATTTTCTAAAAAACGGACCTCATCCTCAAGAAGTAATAGAGATGATTACTACAGACAAAAGATTTATCAACTTATTAGGAGCAGATGAGTATGATCTGTTTTACAATGAAAATAAAGAAGAACCATGTTTATATGAAAACTGGATGAAAGATAGATGTAAAAATGAAATATTAGAAAAGATAAAAACATTTCCTGTATCTTTGCCACTTGAAATGTTTGGGCAAAAAGTATTGCTAATGACTCATGATTTAGGAGAAGATAGTCTAGGTCATGAACACTGGAATATACGTGCTTTAATTTTAAAATCAAATATTGTGAGAAAAATAGATATTACAAACATACTTGAATATGATTATATTTTTTGTGGGCGAAAAGGGGTACAAGAATTAAAGGTAGAGAATTTTTCATCAGATCATCCAGTAACCATTCTTTGCCCAGGGAATTTGTCTTGTTTAAGAGATAATTTAATGACTTTTGCAATGTTAGTTTTTAAAGAGAATGAAGGTGAAGTTTCTTTTAAAAAAATTTCTTATGATATAAACCAAGTATTCAGAGATTTATATGACTTAGATGTTCCTGATAAAGAAAGCATTATTAATGAAATATATAAAGTACAAAATGTAGAAACCCTACTAGATGAAGATAATTATTTGAAAAAATATGCAAAACAAGAAGGGGATGTAGTCATTTATACAAACCATTCTGAAGATCACATGGATAGAAAATATAAGGAATTTTGGGATAAAATATTAATGTATATGATACCTACATGTAGGTATGTAGAATTTGGTTGCTGGAAAAATGACACATTTATTATGACTGAACTTGAAGAAATAGCACACATCATATCAATAGAAAAATATGGATGTGAACAAATGAGTATTACTTGTATGATCAATGAAGATATTATGGAGCTATTAGCAAAAGATTTTATAACAGAAAATGGTAGCTTTAAATGGTTTGAGCTAACTTTATTAAAAGAAATGGATAATGAAGATGACGAGGATGATGATTCCTTAATATTAAATACAAGACATTTTGGAACTGAATATTGTTTATATCATTTAACAAAAGAACAAACAAAATATATCAAGTCCCTATGTAATCAATATGGTTTGAAATATAATATTTTTTAAGAAGGGGTAAATTATGGCTTTCTTCATTTTTTTAATAACATTCATTATATGTTTGTGTATATCGTACATTTTAATGTTGTGTATACCTTTTGATACAATAATACACATGTATATAGCAACAAGTTTTCTTATATCTGTAGTCATTGCTATATATTATGATTATAAAAATAATAACCAAAAAGATAGGTGAATTGAGCATTCACGACTCATAAATCATGTGTTATATAAACAAAATCAACCATATTGACGATAATTTACATGTATTGATATTTATTGAAAGAAGGAATTTATTATGAAGATTAATAGTGTTCAAAGTGTAATAAACTCAACTATCCAATCTCAACAAACATCTTTAAAATCAGAAAACAAAGAAGAGAATGACTCATCAACCAGGAAAATAGAATATGTTTTGGAAGGTGGAGTGATAAAAGTTTATGTTATAGATGGGAAAAGTGCACCAAGATGTGTCAAAACTATATTATTAAGTATTGCTACTCCAGAAATACTTGCAAAGGTAAAAAATCCAAGCTTTCTAGATATGATGAGGCTCCAAGACATAAACAAAAATGAACAAAAAGAAGAGAAAGATCTACATTCTAATGGGAATAATATGCTTCAAAAGAAAGTTAAAGAATATGAAAAATTTGCTGCTACTTTTTAACTATAGCAATCCATACTGCTTGTCTGTTATTTTGCATATAGCTTTCAATGACTGGAAGATCACTGAGTTCATAGCCGGAATTGGGAAGCCACTCTGTATAAAACTTTGTATAAACTCTTTGAACAGCATCTGGTAATTGTCCGTTTGCTTCTAATATTACCCATGTAGCTTGAGGAAATTCAAAGCTGATCATATCAGCATATGAATCAATTCTTTTACATTCTAAAGCATCCACATATGTTGTCACAGCAATATAATAATCCATCTTTTCAGAATCTCCCCATTGCCCTCCTACACTGATTCCAAGAAACCCCGATGGACGATAATCTGCTTTCATACAAATTTCCATCATAGAATCTATTGTGCCATCTTTCCATGCAGTATCCCAAATTTGAGGGACAATATGAAAAGCATCATTTGTGCAAATGGTTTGTTTATATCCTGAAACTGTAAAAGCAGGCCATTGTTCAATTTTATAGTTCATATTTGTTTCTCCTTTAATCGTTATTTGAAGAGTAATATAAATCATTTGAATGCATATAAAAAATGATCATATGAATTATACCATTAAATGCCTTTGTATAGGAATTGTTTTTCATTAATTTTTTATTATATTAATTATTTTAATAATATTATTTTTAATTTATTTTTTCTTAAGGGGCTTTGTCGTGAAACATTTTCTAATATTCTTCATGTTTTATTGGGATATACTTGAGTATGTCTCCTGATTTTACACTCTCAGATAAACGCTCTAGCCAAAAATAATATTCTTTTGATTTTTCTAATTGCTCATAATAGTATTTCGCTTCTTCTTTGATTGTTTCATCAGCTTTAGGATCATTCAAAACATCTTTTAAATTTTCTTCTGCCATTGAAATGGCTTCTAAATTTATCCTTACTTCTCTATTCCATTTTTCACAGAAAAAAGTTTCGAAATACTTAAAGAAATCTTTTTCCGCTAAATAAAAATCTTTACGAGAACCTTTTTGCCAAACCTTTTTAACCAGATTGTTTTCAGATAAGGTACGTACAGCTTTACTCATGCTAGGTTTACTCATACCTAGTTCATTTTTCATTTCATCTAAGGACATGGCATTTTTATGAAAATACATAGTTCCATACAAACGTGCAATAGAATTGGTAACACCATATAAATCCATTGTTTCAGCAATAGCATTGATCACAGTATCTTTACTTTTTTCGATTTTTTCCTCTATTTCAAGTTTTTCTTTTCTATCCATATTTCTAACTCCTTTTGCAATTTACTTTTCTATTAACTTTGTTTGAAATATTAAAAACGTTTCTTGCTTTTCCTGAGTATTAATATATTCACTATACAATAAGTTGTCAAATATTTATATGAAATAGCTAATACAATATATTTTATTAGCTATTTCATATAAATACAAGCCTAAGAAAGCAACTTCCACTTTTGTTACACTCTTAGGCTAAAAATAAATAAACTTTAAGATAAAAGCTTCATGATCTTTGCCATTTCTATCAAAGACTCTTCTATATTGAGTACCAGCCTGTTTAATTTTTCTTTCATATAGGTTCTACTTGTTATATTAAAACAAATATAATCATTCTCTTTAAGATATCGAATACCAAACCCATCCTCAACAACAGGTCCATATCCAGCTAGCTTTAATCCCTTTATAGAACTTGTACTGGTACATATTGTACTATGAGTCAATGTTACATATCCCTTATCCGTAAAAATTTGGGGTAAAGTATCAACTCCTATCTCCTTATCAAAAGAATCATACATATTGAGTAATCCCAATAAATGACCATCTATTCCTCTTCCATTTTTGCATTCTTTAATTCGTTCTACATGCTTTTGTGCTGCTTTTTTTAAAGATGCTGCTTTTTTATTATGATCACAACAATCAGATATCATATTTTTTATAAACTCAATAGATTCCATAGATACACAATACATAACTTCTATACGACCTGCCAAAAACTTTCTAGTCATTACAGCTTCATATACACTATAACACCTTCCATATAATTTATACTGGGCCAATTGCAAAGCTAATTGAACAAAAGCATCAGGACTTATTCCAAATGTTTTTATTAGTTTTTTTCCAAACTGATCAAAATGAAATACCCGTGTTTCTGTATTAGAAACAACTTCATTAAATTGATTGAAAGCCTTACTAATTTGTTTTTTCAATGGATCATTTAAATGAAATGTTAGTTTTTCAGGTCTATTTTGAAGATATTTCTTTTCATGTGTATGAATTTTATCCATATCTTCATAAATCCATTCCGTAAATCTTGCCATAACAGAACCATCTATTCCAGTATGTTCCATATTGATCCCTAATTCTCCGTTTTTGGCAACTATAAACTGCAATGATTTATCAAACCATCTGTTTTTTCCATTCCCATGAAGCATCATATTGGAAGCTTCTTCTAAGCTATTTGGACTTTCATCATCTAAACATAATGCAAAAATAGCATTTTCTATTTTTTCTATATTTTCTTTGTTCGTCTCATCTATTTTTAGTAAAGATTTTCTCGTATCTGCCCATTCATCTCTATTCATGGTAGTAAGTATTCCCAGACCTTCTCCTTCTCTTCTTTTGCTTATATTGATGATATACTTTAAATCCTCTTGGATTTCTACAAAAGACCTCATATCTCCTGAATCTAGCAGTACATCTAGGATAAATATTTGCCCTTTGTATAAAACAACAATATATTTTTGAGAAGGTGTTATTTTTAATAAATCCTTTTCTCTTCTAGGAATTCTTGTAGCAGAAAATAATCTTTTATACTGAAGCATACAAATAGGTCTGTCTTCCTGTAAATCAACATCTAATTCTTCTCGATCAATTAAACCCTTAAATCTACAAACAGATAGAATAAGAGCAGTAGCCATATACTCTTGTGTAACCCCTAAATCTTTTAGCTTATTTTTTATAATATAAAAAACATTCCCCTCTATGATAAGAGGGTTTCTAGATGCTAAATATAGATTCTCCCAAAGAGGTGCTGTCCAGTTGGATAGATTGTTTCTTTCTGCCCACCTTATAAGCTCTTCTTGTAGCTTTTTTCCATCTCCATCTTTACTTTTAAATTTTTCAACCATTTTTTTTGTTTTAAGAAACTCTTCTTCTGTAAGCAATGGTTGAACCCATTCTATGAATCGATTACAGGTATCATTTAATTTAGGAATAGGTATTTTAGGTAGATTGTCTTGATTAGCAAATGTTCTTTTCATATGATTCCCCCTATTCTTTCATTGAATCTATAAACTATTTTCTAAGTATTATTAGATTGCTTTTTTTACTTTTTTGGCTATTTCATTTGGAACCCACTTTGTCCATAAGTCTTCATATTCTTTTAAAAACCATTTTGCTGCTTCATCTGCATTTACTTCATTCTCTTGCATATAAGCTAATGCCTTGCTTGTAATTTCACTACTTGTTTTATACTGTTTTAAAAAATCTACAACTTCAGGTGCTTCATTTAAAAATTCTTTATTTACTGCAATGGTCAAATCCTGTGATGGATACTCACAAGCATAGTTATTCTCCCATTTTTCTTTTGTATAAGGTTCATCTTCAAGTAATGTCATATCATATTTTCCTGTAATCCAAGTAGGTTCCCAATAATATCCTAACCAAGGCTCTTTTTTTTCAATTGCTTCTGCAATGGATGCAGCTAAAGCGGGAGCTGAACCTGCTTGAAAATAGTTGTAGTTTTTGTCTAGCCCATAGCTTCCCATTTTCTTCCGTAGGCTTGTATCTGCTGTCCATCCAGGTATTGAACCATAGATTCTCCCTTTATTTGGATCTTCTGGATCTTTGAAAATTTCCCAATACTTATCTAAGTCTTTTACAGATTTCAATTCTGGCGCCATTGGTTCTATGCCTCTTTGAGGATCTCCTTTTATAACATAAGTTGGAACATATAGTCCTTGCTTATTGTCAGAATAGTTAATAGACAATTCAACAATCTCTCCACTTTCAATGGCTTCGTTATATAAATCTATAATATTTCCTGTCCAGATCTCTGTATAAACATTAATGTCCCCGCGTCTTAATCCTAATAATGATGTTTGTTCTGAACCCATTATTTCATTCGTTGAATATCCATATCCTTTTTCAAGGATCATCCTTGCTACTGCATTATGAAAACGAATACTGTCCCATCCAGCATCTGCAAAAACAATAGTCTCTTTTGTGCCTTGACTTTGACTGTTTGCTTCATGAGAACAAGCTGCTAATATAGAAACCATTAGCATCCATAACATTATGATCATTAAATGTTTTTTAAATTTCATATTTTGTAATTCCCCCTATTTTATTTTGTATAAATAAAGATTGATATCATCTAGCTGTATCTTTCCTCCTTTCAAATCTTTTTAAATTTCATTTGTCCATATAAAAATGTCTTGCATTACTTTATACATTGGGATAAAAAATTGATTTTAAAATGATAGGTAAGTTGATCATAGGAAGTTTTTGAGAGTTTCTTTTGTTAAATATATTCGAAACGTTTCTTTTGTTATATACAATACTATACGTAAATACCCTTATTTGTCAAATTCTAATGGGTTAGATGTCCTGTGATACCTTGTATAAAGCTTTATTTTTTCTTTGAAATAATTATCGTTTAATTTAATATAATAGAGTTAATATCTATAAAAGAAAGGATTTTACCATTTACATAAATATATTTTTTAGCCATAATAGTCCTTTCTTTGTATCAAAACTTAGTTTTTCATTTTATAATTGAACTTTTTAAATAATGTTTTACTGAAAATAAATAAAAAAAATAGAAGATATATAAAATATCTCCAGGTTCTTAGGATAGGATCGGTGATATCTGGTTTTGTACTAGGAAGTAAATTTGTTTATACATAGTCTCTGTAGCATTACTTTATTTGACTGGTTCCGTTGATATCCAAATTTTTAATATATCCGTCAAAATTATTTTAGCAACTTTCAAATGATATTCTTTGTTGGCTACCTTGAAAATTCTGTTATCAATAATATCTTCTATTATGTCAGCGTCAATAGTTTCTACCTCACAACCTAATAATTTATGGTATTTATGTTCAGCATATTTTTCAATGGTGATTTTATCTATTTCATCTCCTTCGTATGTTAATATAATATTTATATCTTTAAGAATTAACTTTTGTCTATTGATAGATTGTTCAAGCTTTTTCAATCTTTCATCTCGTTCTTCTATTGAAGCATTAAGCTTTTGAATTTCTTCGTAGTACTTATCCACTCTATAGCTAACTAAGGCAATTATTATGAATGCTCCAATTATAA
This sequence comes from Inediibacterium massiliense, assembly GCF_001282725.1. Classification (NCBI taxonomy): domain Bacteria; kingdom Bacillati; phylum Bacillota; class Clostridia; order Peptostreptococcales; family Thermotaleaceae; genus Inediibacterium; species Inediibacterium massiliense. The sequence continues at coordinate 1,236,613 of NZ_LN876587.1, forward strand.
TTCCAATCATTATTCCCGATAGTACGGAAACAAAGTATTTTATATTTATTGAGTTTATTTTTCCCATAGTTTTTCACTCTTGTATAATAGTTTAACAATTAAATATCCAAGATTTGCTCCAATAAAGGCAGAGATAATATATATTATTTGTTTTACTACAGATCTGATTTCTCCTTTGAATATTCCTTGTTCAATGATTTCAAAGGACGAAAATGTTCCTCCAAGGCTAACAGCTATTGCCCAAATTTTAATGGAGCTAGCTATATCAATCATAGTTTTAAGTGGAGGATGATTATTGATTAAAGCTCCAATTCCTGCAAAAAACCCAGCACCAATTATGACTCCTAATGCAATTAAAAATGTATATATAAGATTATTAATAAAAAGCATATCTATAACCACCTTTACTCTTTTTATTAAAATATGTAAGCAAAGTATATAAAATTCTTTTAAAATACAAATCCATTTTAGGATCAGTTATTTTCTAATGGATCTCCTTTATATTTACAAGCATCATGACTCTATCTTACCTCCCTAAATTAAGAGTTAAGGTTATCTCATGGATTACTTAAAAGAAAATAAAAAAGCCTAAGGAAATATTATAAAAATATCTCCCAGGCTTTTATCCTTCCATGTATACAGTTACTTGTGCATCTTCTATCTGCCCAACCAGTTATAAACTGCGAAACGCTAGAAAACTTAAATCTATAATTATAAAATACCTATCCCTTTGATTTGCATCCTATTCTAAAGATTTTGCATATTTGTAGACTATTTTTTTCGTATATTTAGGAATGAATATATTATCTTTTTGTTCTACATCTATATGGAAAACATCTATATAGAAATTATTTTTACTATTTATCTGCCATATGAGCCCATACTTGACGTTTAGAATTTGTTCTAGTTTTTTGGGATTTCCTATACATTTTATTTCAAAAGGAAAAGTCATTTTTTTATCATTTATGATTATTGTATTTTTAGAAAAAATAATATTTGTATCAAAAGCTATTCTTTCATTATTTATGCAAATAGCTTCTGCATCAGATGAATTTAAAATATTTGTTATTAATAATAAACATTCAGCACAATATTGGAGATTAAATTGGTCTTTGTTTTCATTTGATTCTAATAAAACATCGGATAATTGAAGTGAGGTATCTGATTTAACCGGCTCTATTTTTATGACAACTCCTGGACCTTCAACGTTTGTTTGACTATTTAACAATTTATATTTACTAATACTATTTTCAATTTCCTTCAAGCTAATATTTTTTTCAAATTCATGATTTTTCAATTGATTTATTTCATTCTCTAATGAAACTAATTGATTTAATAAATCTTTTTTTTCTTTTTGTAAGTTTTTAAGTTCAATTTCTAATTTTTTTGCTTCTATACTTGGAATTCTACCTTGTGTTAATTTTTCTAGAGTTTTAAATGGAATAGAAAAAAATACTCCTAAAGAAATAAAACATAGTAATATGGCTACCCTATTTTTTTTCAATATTACTCCCCACCTATTTCATTCAATGATTATAAAATATATATTTTGTAGAAAAATCTATTTGTAATTTGTTATGAAATTGTACAACCAATTAATGAATTATCCATTACTCTCCTAACTATTCGTTTACTGTATAAATTTTTTGTAAATATATTGCATTATTTATTAATCCACATGTATATTAATAAAGGTTGGCACATCAGATACTTTCAAAAATTTAATCACATCATTTTCTTTTCGGTCGTAAAAATAAAATCTTTCATTTGTATATATAATACATTCATCTATATGATCGCCTTTTAAAATATACACATGATCATCTATGTTTTCATAAGTTCCTTTTTCCATTAATTCAAATTGCCTATACCTATAAAATTTGCCTCGTTTAAAAGTAAAATATTGAATATTAGGATCTGTTGTTTGTTTTTGTGAAAGATCATCAATTGACATAAAAGTTCCATCTATATTCTTATTGATTATATATTTATTTAAATCAGTTTTAGTTTTTATGAAACAAGAAGTTAATATCACCAGCAGCATAACTAATATTAAGGCGAAAATATTCTTATTTGCAAATGATACAAAATCAAAAAAAATTTTTTTCATAGCATCACCTCATATCTGCTTTAAAAATGAATTATCATTTTAATGGAGAATCCTTATATCGTATTGCATGATAAAAAATTTAGTATCTGCTTAGATCTTGTAAAAATTTATGTTTAATCAGCAAAACATAGTCCAATAAAAAGTTCTCTAGCATCTAAATTTGTTCCTCTTATTTCATCATCATTATCAAGAGCAAACCATCCTCTCTTACCTTTCTTTGTCTCAATTAAGCACCATTCTTTATTATCTGTACCCACTAAATTTACTACTGTTCCTTCCTCAATAATAAACGAATCCGATTTAGTATCTCTACTAAGATATACTTTTAGTGGCTTTTTCATAAAAACAAAATAGTTAGTATTAAATACATCTTGCTTAATTTCAACAATCTTATGATTAGAATCTAATTGATACAATCGATCAAAAAACCAAGTCTGTAATATATTGGCTCTTGAAATTGCACTAAATTGCCCCGAACCATTTATCTGTATCCCATCATCGTATAGTCCCCCCACTTCTCCCATCTCTAGAATTTTGTTTCCATCATAATAGAAAAATTTAGAGCTATAATCAGCACTTGGCCCTTCATCACTAATAACAATTTCTTTAATATTATCTTTTATATTGATATCAACTATGGCAAAGGAAGTTAAAAAACTATACCCATCTAACTTTATTTTTTTATCATTAATAAAAAGAGTGCCGTCACTATAGCAAGAATCTTTCATATTAATTTTATATAATATTTTTTCTTTTATCCCATCTCCATTAAGATCTACATATATTTCTTTGTTTTTGCCATATATGTTTATTTTCTGCACCAATCTAGAATCAGTTGTTTTATTTTTATCTCTTACTTTTTCATACATACTGTCCAGATTTTCAAAATAAGATAGGAGTTGTATATTATACATTTCTATAGACGTCAATTCTGCTGTAGTAAAATCCTCTTTTGGATGATACCATTCCTTTTTACTAAAGTAGTTTGAAAGCCTTTTTGATTTAAATATGTATCCCCTTCTAGCATATATTTCGTTTTTGGCTAAATCAAAATTTTTGAAGTCAATATTATATATATCCTCAAAAGTTAACTTTACTTTATCACTTTCAGGAAAAATATAATCATTTGTATATTCCATATTCGTTTTTTTACAAATTTCTTCTTCTTTTACTCCAATATTACTATTCTCATCTTTTTTAATACTTTCCACTTTACCTTCAGTTTTATTTTCAGTATTTTGAACCTTAGTTTCCAGGCTTTTCTTATCTGTATCACAGCCAGTAATTATAACGATTATCAACACAAAAATGAACAACAACTTTTTCATCATAAACACCTCTCATTTATAGACTATCTAATTGAATGTATCCATGGCCTAGATATATCTTAACACTATATGTAAAATATGGATATAGTAATATATCTATATTTTGAATTCGACTATTCTTCAAAATATCTTTTTATTGATTCTCTTGTAGCAATTATTCTAAAAATAATTTTAAGAGCTAACACCTACTAAATATAGGATGTTAGCTCTTACAAGTACAAGCAAGTACAAGGGACATTTAATAATATTTTTATCTTTGTGACAATAAAAAAAATAAGCATATTCTTTTTCATAAAAACATACTTATTGGATCAATTTATTTATTCACTTTTAATTTACCCCTATATATACACAACAAATACTCTGCACCCTATCAGCCCAGATTTTATAAGTCATTTATTTTTAAAATTTTTATATTACTTCACTGCATATAAAATCATCTATTATATGATTATATCTTGAACTTTTGAGTATTATATCTACCCCCATGGAGCATAGCATTGATACTCTTGAGCTAGTAATATTTCCTATAACTCTACATATATCTTTATGAGAAAAATTGCAAAATCTTTTCATAAACAAAACACATAATGCTCTACTTTCTGTAGCTTCTCGATTATATTTTATATATACTTTTTTCATATTGATCTTGGTATATCCTACTATATAACGGACAATATCTTTAGGAGTATAGTCTCTTGCATGTATTACTCTTTCACTTCTATATTCTGTCTTTTCATTTATAAATTCCCCTTCTATTGTTATTGATTCATTGTCATATCCTACTACAAACTCCAAATACATCTCCCTTGCTTTATTGATATCTACCTTAAATAGACTCATAATATATTTTTCATCTACTATATCATATAAATCTTTTTTTAACCCTAAAAATACTCCTAATGTTGAATATTTGTATTTTTGAGGCTTATCTTGATATTTTTTTATATCCATAGGATTGTTGTGTATATATGCAGATAAACTTATTAAATATTGATCAGAATTTATTATTTTACTTTTAAATCTATCTTGAAACACATGCCCATGTCTTTTATATTTTTGATTGAAATATTGCGCATAGCAGAAATTAATACCATGCATGATTTTAGAAATATCTGCTCCATTTGCATCTATTATGAAATGACCATGATTGTCCATCAAGCAATAAGCATATACTTTAAACCCATATTTATACCGATATTTTTGAATTAATGATAAGTATCTGTCTTTATCATCATTTTTCTTAAAAAGCTTTATTTCACTTATACTTCTTACCATAATATGATAGATGGAATCATTACTTTTTATTCGTGCACATCTTGGCATACTATCACTCCTCTTTCATAGTATGCTTTTTACTCTATTTAAATATTCATTGATGTAGATTTATTGTTAAATGTCCCTTATTTCCTTATTTCTATTGTTAAATGTCCCTTATTTCCTTTAAATATTCATTGATGTGGATTTATTGTTATATGTGTTTGCATAACAAAAGAAAGTATTGAAATTTTAGGTGAATGGGCAAATTTTTTCTTTATCGTACCTGAAGAAACTAGGAAAAATATATTAAAAGGATACCTACAAAATATGTAAATATCCTTTATCATTTCTAACTATTTATTTTCTATAATAATATTTTTCCCATTCATATTTATTTTCCCAATCTTTCTGGTTTTCTACATTCCATGGATAATAAGATATAAAATCATTGATATTCCATGATTCAAATAATTTTTTATAACTAGAACCATTTTGAATAACTTTTTTATACCTTCTTACTGCTTTTGATGCTTGTCTTTTACTCCATTCCTTACTACCAGAATCTTTTACTATTGGAATTTTTTTATGAGATCTACTCATATAATCACCTCCGCTAATAAAACGGAAGTAATATAAACCTGCTTTTATGGGCTGGCTTTACTATCAACTAATCACCTCTTTTTAATTTTTAAAATCTATTTTATTGTATTTTACCAAATTTATAAATATTTTACTACTATTTTATTTTTTATGCTTATCTCTTTTTCCACTAGACCACGTAAAGAAAAAAGCAGGAAATTTACTCCTGCTCATACATTTTATCTATTCTATTTTGAAGTTCTTCATCTTCTAAGAATTCATCAAAAGTTACTTGTTTGTCAAAAATTCCTGCTGGTGTGATCTCAATCACTCTATTTGCAATAGTTTCTATAAATTTATGGTCATGAGATGTAAAAATCATACTTCCTTTAAATGCAGTCAATCCATCATTTACTGCTTGAATAGATTCTAAGTCTAAATGGTTTGTTGGTTCATCTAATAATAATACATTGGCACCAGATAGCATTAATTTTGAGAACATACATCTTACTTTTTCTCCTCCAGATAAAACCTGTGCCATTTTCAAAGGCTCTTCTCCAGAGAATAACATTTTTCCTAAAAATCCTCTGATAAAAGATTCGGATTTTTCTTCTGAATATTGTCTTAACCAATCTATTAAGTTAAGATCTACATCATCAAAATACTCAGAATTATCCTTTGGTAGATAAGCTTGAGTTGTGGTAATACCCCATTTGAAGGTTCCTTCATCTGGTTCCATCTCACCCATTAATATCTCCATTAAAGCAGTCTTTGCTATTTCATTTCTTCCAAGAAGAATAATCTTATCTCCTTTATTCATAACAAATGAAATATTATTTAATACCTTTACTCCATCAATAGTTTTACTAATTCCTTCTACTGTTAAAATATCTTTTCCTGCTTCTCTTTCTGGAGTAAATCCAACAAATGGATATCTTCTTGAAGAAGGTTCAATATCTTCTACATTGATTTTATCTAATAATTTTTTTCTAGAAGTAGCTTGTCTTGCTTTAGAAGCATTAGAGCTAAATCTTGCAATAAAGGTTTGTAATTCTTTTATTTTTTCTTCTTTTTTCTTATTTTGATCCTTCATAAGCTTTAATGCCAATTGACTAGATTCATACCAAAAATCATAGTTACCTACAAATAATTTTGCTTTTCCAAAATCAATATCTACCATATGTGTACATATTTTATTTAAGAAATGTCTATCATGGGATACTACAATTACTGTATTTGGATACTCTATTAAAAATTCCTCTAACCAATTGATCGCTTTAAAATCCAAGTGGTTGGTAGGCTCGTCTAATAAAAGAATATCAGGATTTCCAAAAAGAGATTGAGCAAGTAATACTTTTACCTTTTCTCCTCCTTCTAATTCTTCCATCTTTTTATAATGAAGGTCTTTTGTAATTCCAAGTCCCATCAATAATTTTTCTGCATTAGTTTCTGCATCCCATCCATCTAATTCTGCAAACTCACCTTCAAGTTCAGAAGCTTTGATTCCATCTTCTTCTGTAAAATCTTCTTTTTGATAAAGCGCATCTTTTTCTTTCATAATTTCATAAAGTCTTTTATGTCCCATAATAACTGTATCTAAAACAACATACTCATCAAATTCAAAGTGATCTTGCTTTAAAACTGCTAATCTCTCACCTGGTGTAATAGCTACTGATCCAGTATTTGGTTCAATTTGACCAGATAATATTTTTAAAAAAGTTGATTTTCCTGCACCATTTGCTCCAATTACCCCATAACAATTTCCTGGAGTAAATTTTAAATTTACATCTTCAAATAGCTTTTTGTCTCCATATCTTAATCCTACGCCTGTAACTGTAATCAATATTATGTTGTTATACAACGATCTTGTATAACGTCCTCCTTTCAATTTCTTGCATATTAAAAAATTGCACAGAACTGTGCAATTTTAAAAACTATTTTCATTATACACTTTTTTACACAATTATGAAACACTTTTCCTCAATATTTGTAATTTCTTCTCATACATTTATTCATTTTCTTCATTTAATAATATATGTATGGTTGGCTCATTCAATATTTTTTGTGCTACTTTGTATATATCTTCTTCATTGATATCCTCTAAATCCTTTAGATCCTCCATAAATGCATCTATCTTTTTTGACATTAACTTTTGATGTAGAATGTAATTTCCTAGTCCTTGGGAATCTTCTAATATAGAAGCTATCCCTGTTTTTAAAACCTTTTTCATATGCAAAATATTTTTATCATCAAATGAAATCTCTTTATGAACTATTTTTTGAATACAATTGTTGATCACTTCTTTTGCTTCGTCAATATGCTCTTTAGAAGTTGATGTATAAAGAACTAATGTTTTAATAAATTTCGTAGGATCTGCTTCTGAATACACATCATATGCAAATCCTCTTTCTTCTCTTAGTTCTCTAAATAAAATAGAATTTGCACTTTCTCCTAGCTTATAATTTAATATTTCTAAAGCTAATTCTTCTTTTCGAGTCAGACCATGAAAAGTATATAAAAATAAAATAGTGCTTTGCTCTATATTTTTTTTATATGTTATTTTTTCTATATTCCTATTTTTTTCTACACATACAAAGCGAGCTTGTTCTTCTTTTTTGTTCCAATCTCCAAAATATTTTTCTATTATATTTTGAACTTGATCATGTTCATAAGGAGAAACAACGCTTATTACACATTGATTTGGAATATAATTTTTATGATAAAAATCAACTAAATCTTCTTTTGTAAAAGCTTTTACTGTCTTTTGTTTTCCTAAAATAGAATGTTTTAAGGGACTCTTGCAAAAAGCAAGATCATGGGCTTTGATGAAGCTAAATTCTTCTACATCATCTAAATCAGTCTTGAGTTCTGATAAAATTACTTTTTTTTCTTTTTCTATCTCATCTTTTGGAAAAGTTGAATGCATGATCATGTCTGACAAAAGATCTATAGATATTTCAAACTCTTCTTTTAATGCATGAATAGAAAAAACCGTAGATGTATAATCTGTATATGCATCATAAGAGCCTGCTCTTTCTTCAAAATCTTGATTGATTTTATGATTGTCTCTTTTATGAGTTCCTTTAAAGAGCATATGTTCAATAAAATGGCAAATGCCTCGTTCACTCTCTTTTTCATAGATGGGTCCTACTCTTAATCCTATATGAATAGAAAATAGTTGTGTATCTTTTTTAACTGTTACAAGTTCTATCCCATTCTTTAATTTAAATTCTTGACTATTAAAAATCTTATTTGTCATCCTATCTCCCTCTGATTTGTAATAATTATTCATATCCTTACAATTTCAAATTTTTTAATGCATCTGCTAAAGCAGTATTGATTGGCTCATCATTTTTCTTCTTTTGATTTTTAAGATATCTATTTACTTCATTTTTTGATAATTTTCCTTTTGCTTGTTTTTTTCTTTCATTAAATCTAGAAAGTTTTTCTCTATGTCCACATGAACATACAAATATTCTTCCTTCTCCCTCTCCACGAAGCTCTAATTTTTTATGACAATTAGGACATCTTGCATTTGTCTTTTGAGAAATATTTTTTTTGTATCCACATTCTCTATCTTGACAAATAAACATTTTACCTTTCTTGCCATTTACCTCTAACATATATTTTCCACACTCTGGACATCTGACTTTTATCAAATTGTCATGCTTAAATTTTTCTTGACTATTTTTAATTTCATTGACGATTATTTTTGTATACTCTCTCATGTGATGAACAAAGTCATCTTTATTGAGCTTTCCTTTAGAAATTTCATCAAGCTTTTGTTCCCATTTTGCAGTTAGAGTAGGAGAGGTTAGATCCTTTGGAGCCAAATCAAGAAGCTGCTTTCCTTTTGAAGTAATAAAAATATCTTTTCCTTTTTTTTCAATAAGAAAAGTATTAAATAACTTTTCAATAATATCTGCTCTTGTAGCTACTGTCCCTAGGCCTCCTGCTTCTTCTATAGTTTTGACTAATTTTTTATTTTCAGTATTCATATATTTTGCCGGATTTTCCATAGCTAAAAGTAAACTTCCTTCATTAAAAGGTGATGGTGGCTTTGTCTTCCCCTCTGTCATAGTAACTTTTAATATATTTATTGAATCTCCTTTATTTATAGAAGGTAATATTTGATCTGTCAAAGATTCTTCGTTTTCTTCCTCAAAATGATTTTGATAGACTTCTTTCCATCCTTGTTTGATGACTCTCTTTCCTTTGGCTATAAAAATTTCATCCTCTATTTTTGCTTTTATAGTAGTTTGTTCATATTCAAAAGGAGGATATAAAACAGCTAAAAATCTTTTTACAACCAAATCATATATTTTTCTTTCTTTATCACTTAAACTACTTAAAAATACTCTTTGTTCTGTTGGAATAATAGCATGGTGATCTGTTACCTTGTTGTTATCTACAAATGATTTACTAATTTTTATATCACTTTTTAATATTTTATCACCTATTTTTGAATATTCGGAAATACTGCAAGCTTTGATTCTATCCTTTAAAGTATCTACAATGTCTAAAGATAAATGTCTAGAATCTGTTCTAGGATATGTTAATACTTTATGACTTTCATAAAGTCTTTGCATGATCGATAATGTTTCTTTTGCAGAGTATCCAAATATTTTATTTGCATCTCTTTGAAGCTCTGTTAAATTATATAGTTGTGGAGCATAAGTTTTCTTATAAGCTTTATCTATTTCTATGACATTTGCATTTTTATTTTTGATAGATTTTATTATTTTTTCACATTTATTTTTATCAAAAGTTTTTATATCCTTTGAATGATGATCCTGCCATACAAGTTTTACATCTTTTCCGTAAATAGTAATTCCATAAAATTCTCTTGGAATAAAATTTTGAATTTCTTCTTCTCTTTTTAATATCATAGCAAGAGTGGGAGTCTGCACTCTTCCACAAGATAATTGGGCATTATATTTACAAGTCAGTGCACGTGTAGCATTCATTCCAACAAACCAATCTGCTTCCGAACGAGCTACAGCACAATGGTAAAGATTTTCATATTCTTTGGCTGATCTTAATTTAGAAAATCCATCCTTGATGGCTTTTTCTGTAACAGAAGAAATCCAAAGTCTTTTCATTGGCTTTTTCACATGTGCTTTTTCTATAATCCATCTTGCCACAAGTTCTCCTTCTCTTCCTGCATCTGTGGCTATTACAATTTCTCCTACATCTTTTCTATTCATTTGTGCTTTCACAATAGAAAATTGCTTAGAAGTTTTTTTAATTACCACTAAATTTAGACGGGACGGCAACATAGGCAAATCTTCTATTCTCCATGTCTTATACTTTTCATCATATTTTTCAGGGTCTGCTAATGTAACTAAATGACCTAGTGCCCATGTGACAATGTATTTTTCACCTTCTAAATATCCATTTCCTTTTTTATTGCAATTTAAAGCTTTTGCTATATCTCTTCCTACAGAAGGTTTTTCTGCAAGTACTAATATTTTATTCATTTTAACAATCCCTTCAAGATTAATATATCTAATGTTATCACAAATTTAAAAATAAAACTATAAAACCCTTATTTGAAGTAAATGAAATTCCATTAACAATAAAAAAGATACCTACACATATATGTAGATATCCTCTATAACTATTTTTTATATTTAAAATCTATTTGCATTCATTTTTAGTTTTTGGACAACAGGATCTAATTGGCTTAATGTCTCATGGGTTTGTATAAGTACTTTGTTTGAATTTTCAGCTAATTTATTAACCTCTTGAGCTACTACTGCAAATCCTCTTCCATGCTCTCCAGCTCTTGCTGCTTCAATGGATGCATTCAAGGATAACATTTTCGTCTGAGAAGTGATACTTGACAAACCACTTAAATTTTGTTTTAAAGCATCATTAATTTTTAGCAACTCATGAATCGCTTCTAGGTTGGAGTTTTCTACATTTGTTGAAATTCCAATACCAATGGAACCTATTACCTTGTCTTTTAAAACAACAGGGATACATATAGACTTAAATGCATAACCATAAACATGGGAAGGTACTTCAACAGTAACCACTTGGTTCGTTGTCATTGCTTTAATAAGTGGATCATCCTTAGATATATCTTGTCCTATCATTGTAGAAACATCAATTGTTTTTCCTTTTTTATATGCTAAAAATTTTGTTTGATCTGTCAAACACATCATAGCATCTAAATTGAACAAACCCGCAGCAACCTCTACCATAAATTTAAGCTTTTCCATATCTTCAATCTGAGTAATTTGCACGCAAATCTCCCCTTTCTTGTTTATATAATTTTTCCTTCAAAATATATATCCCTTTTGCACTTAAATTCCTTATGAAATTTTTCGTCAAAATTTATCGAATATATTTTACATTGTAACATTTTCATAAAGTCTCAGCTAGTGTTTTTATCTGATAAAATTCATAAATCAAAATATTTAATATATGTAATATTTTCTTTAAAATGATATTCTTGTAATATCTCCCCACAAAATTTGTCTTATTATACAGTCTAAGATATAATGAAGCTGAATCAATACATCTCTTAAAGCATTCATCATACTCAAAATCATTAAGTTGATTTTTATTGGAGGTTTTTATTTTATGGATAAACCAAAATATTTTCCTCATATTGGAGAATCTATTAAACTATTATTGATGTATACATTGGTTTTCGGATTCATTTTAGAAATAGGATTTATATTTTTATCAAATTTTTTTAATATTCCTCCACATGATCCATTAAGGGATTCCCTTTTATCTATAATTCAATTGGTATTACTTATTGTATGGATCAATAGAAAAAACCAGGTAACTTTTCATGAAATATTTTATTTAGAACAAACTTTTGTTAGCTATATTGTCCCTATGATTTTCATTGTTCTAGGCTTAGGTATAGTTTTGTCAGAATTTGATAATTTACTAAGAACAATTTTACCCATGAACAATTTTTGGTTAAATATATTTCATGGTATACATAATACTGACCACGGATTATGGAAGACAATGATAAGAGTTGCATTCGTTGCTCCTATTGTGGAAGAACTACTATTTAGAGGAATTATATTAAAAGGATTTACAAAACACTATTCCATAAAAAAATCCATTATGGTCTCAGCATTATTGTTTGGATTGATGCATATGAATCCATGGCAATTTCTAGGGGCATTTATTTGGGGCATTGTTGCTGGCTGGTGGTTTATAAAAACACGTTCTATTATTCCTTGTATATTAGGACATGCTTTGAATAATTCATTATCTTTTATAGAAATAGCCATACCAGGATTTAATACCAATTTTATAGAAGTACACTTCCAACCTATGTGGTTTGATCTATTAGGAATTATTTTATTAGTAGCAGGATTAGTCCTTCTTTTAAAAAAATTTAGAAACATGGAATATCCAATAGAAGATACCCTCATTATAGAAAAATAATAACTAAAAAACATAAAAAAATTATACTTAAATAAAAAGATACCTACAAATATATAGGTATCTTATTTTAATCTCATTTCCATAGTATTCGGTCTAAAACCCATGGATTGGTAAAACCCAATAGCATAGTCGTTTTCATAAGAAACTATAAGAGTAATTACGCTACATCCATTACTTTTTAGCCATTGTACATGACGATTCATAAGTTCTTTACCGACTCCTCTTCCTCTTGCTTCCTCTATAACATGAAGAGTCTGCGGCTCCCCATGATTTCCTTCAAAGGTAGAAATACAATATCCTAATAATTGGTCATCTTCCTCAGCTAGAGTAATTTTTATATGATCTTTATCAAAAGATTGAAAACCATTTATTCTTTCTTCAAAAACAATATTTAAATAGAGATGACTGAAAAATTTTGATGTCTCTTGATGAAATTTCCTGTTTCTCTCCCACATCTCTTTAATCTTTGAAACCTCATAAAATAGTATATCTCTATAACAAACCATACATTAGTCCCCCTTTCAATATGATTTAATACCTGTGTTGCCTACTAAACTTTTCAGTTCCATCTCATAAGCCCATTCAGTATATCTGCAAACACAAGATTTTCATCAACACCGATTTTCATTCCTATGACCTATCATTTCCAATACCCAGAATGATCATATATAATTACACAATTATTATAAATTTTACATACTCCTTCATATTTAATACGATTATTTTCTTTAACATCGGTAATATAAACAAATTCAAGATGATTCTCTTCTTCATCTTCAATCCATTGACTAGTAATTAAATGTCTATCACTTATAAACTCATTCAACCATACATTCTCATCCGTTTTAAAGCATAAATCATAATTGCAGTTATGAAGTCCTCTAATTTTAATATCATCGTCTAATTCAATTTCTTCATATATCCTATTCCCATAAAACACTCTGCCTTTGATATGATGATGATTTATTTCTGCCACAACAACTGTATCTTTAAGATTTTCTTTATCTATAGCATATATTTTTTCAATTTGAGTTTTAAAATCTTTTTCCCTAAAATATATATTTTTTTCATCTATTTTTAAATATCTTACCCATCCATCTGAATATCTTTTGCTAATTTCTTTAAATGGTATATTTTTTTCACCTACTTTAATAGCTTCAGCAAAATCATCTATACTTATTAAATACAACGCCTCTGAAAATGTAACTGAATCTTTATCTAATTGATTCGCTTGTATTTCCTCATAAATGTTCTAACCTCTTTTCCAAAATAAATTATATCAATGTTAAATAATTATGTCATTTATATATGATGTATTTATAAATAATTTATGGTAAAATGATAGAGTATATTTTCTAGAGGAGTGATATTAATGGACATTACGAATTTATTTGCTGTTGGAGCAGCGATTGGTTTAGCAGTTGGAGGAGGTTTTTTATTTTATCATTACAAAAAGAAAAATTTAGAGAAATTATTCACCCAGACATATGAAATGACAAAACAAATCCCCAAACAAAAGAAAAATAGTTTTGTACTACTGATGTTTAGAGCATCCCTTTTGTCAGCGAGAAGCAACAAAGATAAAGCTTCTATTTCCAATAAACTGAACAATCCTAAATATGTAAATATGCAATTAATGCAAATGTCAAATATTCTTAAAGACCAATCCAAAGTACATGATAAAACAATGAAAAGAGCATTAAATTTACTTAGTGCTTATCAAACATGGGAAATAGCTAAATTGACTAAAGATAAACAAGTGATTCAAGATAAGGCATCATAATAGAATATAGGGATATTTAACAACACATATCCCTACTTTACTTTGAAGCTCACTATGATCATCTTCTAGCTCTATCGGAACTCTTTAATGATTCATTTAGGTTATGATACGATCTTAAATCCTTATCATAACCTAAATATTCTACTTATAGTAATTCTCCTCTTATCTTTACTCTACATATTTTAATTAGTAAAATTTCAGTATTTGAAATATTTTTAAGCCATCATTTCAAACAATCTATATACTACTTATCTAAAAAGCTCATTTGCTTTTCCTCATATTCATTTTTATAACTACTGATAATATCTTTCATTTTGTATAATAAATTGAATTTATCACATTCTGCTTTAAAAATTTTCCACAGCTCTGCTGCACGCTTTGAACGACACTCATAAGAAAATCTATATTCTTTTATGTATTTTTGACTTGTCCCTTTAAAATGTTCATCTAGCTTTTTTAAAAAATAAAGTCTTTGATTTTGTCTAAGTGTTACACCAAAAGCAGGATAGACAAATCTTGCTCCATTTTCCTTGGCTAATCTTATAATTCTTAATATATTTTCATTGGTATCTTCAATAAATGGCAATACCGGCATCAGTAGTATCCCTGTAAAAATCCCATTTTCAGAAAGTTTATGAATCGCATCAAATCTCTTAGATGATACAGCTACATTTGGTTCTACTATTTTGCACAAATCATCATCAAAACTAGTTACTGTCATCTTTACAATGATAGGAGAATGTCTTTTAATCCTTTTGAGTAAATCTATATCTCTTGTAATTAAAGGACTCTTTGTAGCTATGGAAACACCAAATTCATATCTATCTAATAATTCTAATGCTCCTCTAGTAAGTTTGTATTTCTCTTCAAAGGGATTGTATGGATCCGACATTGAACCTGTTCCAACTACTCCCTTTTTACGTTTTGATTGAAGTTGTCTTTCTAAAATTTCAAGAGCATTTTTCTTTGCCCTCACTTCATCAAAATTGTCTATATGATAACATTCACTCCTGCTGTCACAATAAATACATCCATGAGAACATCCTCTATAGATATTCATATTATAATTACATCCAAACCACTCACCACTACTATAACCTGATAATATCGTTTTTGCTGATATGTAATCCATTTTGTCTCCTTATTTTTTATATAGTTTCTATATGTTTGTATTTATTGTACATCATAAAATAAGACAGCAGTGTGTCATATTTCAAAAATAGTCATATCTTTTATCATATCTTTCATAATACCAAATTCATGTTTAGCCATATCATCCCCCTTTTATACAAAATATTCAGATTTGTAAAACTTATCTGCAGAAACGATAGATAATATATGTTTAAAATGGTACAATATAGAAGATATTTTTGTTTATCATTTACAAATAGTGAGGAGGTATACAATGGCTGAAAGAATGAAAAACAAGGTTGTGATTGTTACTGGAGGTGCGAGAGGTATAGGAAAAGGTATTTCTCATGTTTTTGCAAGTGAGGGGGCAAAGGTTCTAATCGTAGTAAGAAGTGAAGATGATGCTAAAAAAGTTATAGAAGAAATTAAAATCAATGGTGGTGAAGCATCTTATTTTTTAGGAGATGTTAGTAATCAAAAAGATATGGATAATATGGCTAAAGCTTGTATTGAACGCTATGGTAAAATTGACATACTTTGTCATAACGCAGGCATATTTCCAGAAGTAAGATTAGAAAATATGACTCTTAAAGATTGGGAACTAGTGAACAATGTAAACTTAAAGGGAACATTCCTAGCTGTAAAAGCTTGTATGCCTAATATGATAGAAAATCAATATGGAAAAATAGTAATTACTTCATCAATTACTGGAAACAAAACAGGCAATCCTGGATTAGCTCATTATGCTGCAACAAAAGGTGGAGTAAATGGATTTATAAAAACTGCTGCTATTGAACTAGCTAAACATAATATTACAGTAAATGGTGTAGAGCCTGGAAATATAATGACTGAAGGTATGGGTAGTCAATTAGGAGAAGAGTATATCAAAGCTCAAGAAGCTTCTATACCAATGGGTAAATTAGGTGAGCCAAAGGATATCGCTTATGCTGCATTATTTCTAGCTAGTGATGAAGCTAAGTACATTACTGGACAAACAATCGCTATTGATGGTGGACAAACTCTCCCAGAATCTATGTTTGCAGTTCACTAAATCATTCTATTAGTAAAATCATCTCATAAAAATAAGATTATGAGATGATTTTACTTCTTTATTTATCTATTGATGAACTTCCTAATACGGTTTTAGCAATTTCTACTGCTACTTGTGCATCCTTGGCATAATAATCAGCTTGAATCATATCTGCATATTCTTGGTTAAGCACAGCTCCCCCTACAAATATTTTACAATCTATCCTATTTTCTCTTAATGCTATAATTGTCTCCTCCATACTTTTTACTGTTGTAGTCATAAGAGCACTTAACCCTACAAGTTTTATTTTTTGTTCTTTTGCAGTCTTTACAATATTTTCAACAGGAACGTCTTTTCCTAAATCCAAGACCTCAAATCCATAATTTTCAAGAATTGTTTTTACAATATTTTTCCCTATATCATGGATGTCTCCTTTTACTGTAGCCAATATAATTTTTCCTTTTGAAATTTTACAATTTCCATCTTGGAGCATTTTGTCTTTAATCACTCCAAAAGCATTTTTCACCGTTTCTGCCGATTGAATGAGTTGTGGTAAAAATATATCTCCCTTTTCAAATTTCTTTCCTACCATATCTAATGCAGGAATTAAATACTCATCTACAATTTTTAAAGGCTCTATCGTTTCTAAAAGTTTTGTAACTTCTTTTGTTGCCTCATCTTTTAATCCTTGAATAATAATATCTTTTAGATCTTTGTCATGAACATGAGCTTTTTCTATTATTCTTTTTTCACTTTTTCTACTTTCATATTCTTGTATATATTTTTTTGCTTCCTTATCTTGGTTAGAAAGTACTTTAAATGCATGGATGGTATTGATCATCCCTTGGTCCAAAGGATTTAGAATAGGTGCATCTAGCCCCTGTGTCAGTCCCATAGCTAAAAAGGTTTGATTGAGTAACTGTCTATCTGGTAATCCAAAGGATACATTACTTACCCCTAAAGAAGTCTTTACATTGTATTTTTCTTTGACCATCCCTACAGCTTTAATGGTTTCCATCACTTCAGATTGTTGTGCACTCGCTGTTAGTACCAAACAATCAATCATAATATTTTCTTTAGGTATTCCATAATCTTGAGCGGTACGAATAATTTTTTGTGCAATTTTTACTCTCTCTTCTGCCTTTTTGGGAATTCCTTCTTCGTCTAGCGTGAGACCAATGACACAAGCTCCATATTTTTTGACAATAGGAAATATTTCCTTCATGACCTGTTCTTTTCCATTTACTGAATTGATAATGGGTTTTCCATTATAGATTCTAGCAGCAGCTTCTATTACTTCCTTATTTGTACTATCTATTTGAAGAGGAATATGAATAATAGATTGTATCTCTTTAATTAAATGAGTCATTGTTTTTTGTTCATCAATTTCTGGAAGTCCCACATTTACATCTAATACGTCTGCACCTGCTTCCATTTGAAGAATAGCTTCATTTAATACATAATCCATATGATGATTTCTTAATGCTTCTTTTAACTTTTTATTTCCTGTAGGATTTATTCTCTCCCCTATAATCTTTACTTCATTTCCTAATACAACTGTCTGATTAGCAGAACAAACTGCTGTTATATGCTTTTTATCTGGTATGACAAAAGGAACAGGCTTTACTACTTCTATCATAGCTTTGATAAAAAGTTCATCCGTACCACAACATCCACCTATAATATTTACTCCGTTTTCTGCAATTTTTTTTGCATAAAAAGCAAATTCACAAGGATCAATATCATATACAGTTTTATCTCTATCTACTTTTGGAAGCCCTGCATTAGGCTGTACCATAATTGGAATAGATGTATATTTTACAATTTCTTCAACAATAGGCAATATTTCCTTTGGTCCAAAAGAACAGTTTACTCCTAAAGCATCTACCCCTAATCCCTCGAGGACCATAACCATTGTAAGAGGATCCGTTCCAGTAAATGTTCTTCCTGTATCATCATAAGTCATAGTACAAAATATAGGTAAATCACTATTTTCCTTTGCAGCAAGAACAGCAGCCTTTGCTTCATAAATATCAGATAAGGTTTCAATCAAAATCAAGTCACATCCTGCTTTGGCCCCTGCCTTTACTTGTCTTTTAAAAATCTCATATGCCCTATCAAAGCTTAGTGTTCCGATAGGTGTCAATAGCTGACCAATAGGACCTATATCTAATGCAATATACTTATCTTTCACATCTTTTATAGAATCCTTTGCTACACTTACTGCTTTTGTAATCACATCCTCTACTGTATATCCAGTTTTTTCAAGCTTTAGTTCATTAGCTCCAAAGGTGTTGGTTGTTATGATATCTGCACCTGCTTGAAGATATTTTTTATGAATTTCTGTAATAATCTCTGAATGAGTAAAATTATAAATTTCAGGTATATCTCCTGCACATAGTCCTCTTTTTTGCAATTGTGTACCCATAGCACCGTCAAAAAATAATCTTGTTGTTTTTAGTAGATCTTTAATTGCCACAAAAATTCTCCTCTCTTTTAAATGTACAATCTCTATATTTACTACATTCCTTACAACTTGAGTGCTTTGTGGTAATATTATTGTCTTTAAAGCCAATAATAGCTGTTACAGATTTTCTAGGAATTAAAATCTTTTCTTTCGTACAAGTAAGACCAATTTTTTTATATGCTTCTAAGGTATCTAAAATCATAGGCTGTATATCTATCGAAAAGTCTCCATACCCTGGACTATATCTATGGGTAATTCCTAAATTTCTGCTATTTGCTTGCTTTTTTATTTCCTTTTGTACCTCATCGCAAAGACTTTCTACAGCTGTAGTGGCACAAGCATCTAAAATAACAGCTTTTGTTAAATTTGTTTTTTCATATAATTTGATTTTATTTTCTATATGATTCCCAAGAGTTACAGCCATAATGGCACAAGTACTTGAATCCTCTAGATGATTTATAATATCTTTTCCTTTAAAGATAAGCCTACTCCCTAATATTTCAATATGTTCATCACCTTTTTCTATATCAAAAACTTTTATTACATATTTACATTGTACACATTGTTTTGTTTCCTCTATACATGTATCAATCAATCTATCTAAATTTTCATCTATATTTTGATGCCTATATCCTAAATACCGTAGTACTTCATCTTTATGAATATACAATTTCGTTCATCTCCCTTACACTGCATGCTTTTTATTGAGAGCATATATAATAGAGCTAATGTTTGATACAATTCTTTTTGCTACTTCCGGATTATTCATAGTATAAATATGTATGCCATCTACTCCTGAAGATAATAAATCTATAATTTGATCTGTAGCATAGGCAATACCTGCATCCTTTAATGCTTCAGGATTGTTTTCATATTTGTCTATAACTTTTAAAAACTTTTTAGGAATATACGCACCACACAAAGATATAATACGACGAATCTGATTTTTATTAATCACTGGCATAATCCCAGCTTGTATAGGAATATCGATATTTCTTTTTATAGTTTTTTCTTTAAATTCGTAGAAAAAATGATTATCTAAAAACAATTGAGAAATAAGAAAATCCACTCCAGCATCTACTTTTTTACCTAGATTGAACAAATCTTTTTCTTTTGTTGTATCCATATGTCCTTCTGGATAGCAAGCTCCTCCTATGCAAAATTTTTGATTGATCTTGATATGTTTTATCAAATCAGAAGCATATTTAAAATCTAGTTCTTCTGACAATTTAAATTCAGGATCTTGTGGCAAATCTCCTCTTAGAGCCAATACATTTTCAATATTATTTTCATTTAATTCTTCTAATATATTATTAATTTCTTTTTTATTAGATGTAATACCAGTAAGATGTGCCAAAGCTTCTATATCATATGTATTTTTGATCATAGATGCAATTTCAACAGTTTTTTTACTTGTACTTCCCCCTGCTCCATAAGTCACACTAATATAATCAGGTCGTAGAGGTGCCAAAGCATCAATTGTATTATAGATGGTTTGAATCGAAGCCGATGGTTTTGGTGGAAATATTTCAAACGAAATAACTGGTTTTTTCTTTGTAAAAATATCTTTTATGTACATAAAAACTCCTCCTCATAATAAAATTAAATTTATAAACAAAAAAACCTCTTCTAAGATGAAGAGGTCTTTACCTAATATCGCTCTATGAGCATAATATACACCTTTTCTCATCTTTCAGAACAACGTTCTGCAGGATTTAGCACCTAGCATAATGCTGGTTGCTGAAGCTTCAATGGGCCCGTTCCCTCCACTTCTCTTGATAAGAGTATTCAATTGATATTTTATTTTAAATTTATTGAATATGATTATATATAAGTTTTGTAAATCTGTCAATATAATTTTTAGATAAAACAACTTAAGATCTACCTAATGCTTATAAATACATATAACTATTTTAATTTTTTAGTTTTAATATTTCTTCTTTTGTTAAGCCAGTTTTAATTGATATAGTATCTATATCCAAAACATCTAATAAATTTTTTGCTATTTCTATTGCTTTTATATATTCTCCTTCTTGCCTTGCTGTATCTAGTTCTTCCTGTTTATCTATAAATGCTTTTAGATTATTTTCATACAAGCTTCTTTCATCTTCATCTAGATACATTACATCTAATACTTCTATAGCTTTTTTAATACTTGAATCTTGTTCTAATTCTTTAGGAATTTTATTTTTACTATATTCATAAGCATGATTTAAAAATGTAACCCATCTATCTAATCCTGTTTTTAAATCTTTTAATTCTTTATCAAATTTTTTGAGTTCAATAAAGTGTAATTCTAGTAAATCTGAAAATTCTTTTCCTGTTCGTAGGTTTAAAAGCTTATACATATTATGATATTCTTTTCCCTCTAAGTAATCAAAATCTAATATATTGATTCCTATTGTTTTATTGAGCGCTCCATATCTTCCTTTTTCTAACAATTGGTCTGTATATACCTTTGCCCAATAATACAATGCTCTTTTATCATAAAAGCTTTGAGGAGCTACTTGAATTTCTATATCATACCACTTTCCTTTTTCATCTACAGCTTTGATATCTAATATAGACATTTTTCCATTAATATAATTAGATACATTGTATGGATTTTTTATAGTTATATCCTCAATTTGTTCATCTATCAATATTGAATTGATAAATGAAATCAATAGATCTTTATTTTCTTCACTACCAAATAATTTTTTAAATGCCAAATCTACTTTAGGATTGATTCTACACATCATAATCACTCTCCTATAGATACTTTTCTTATATTAAGAATACCACAAAAGAGGCTTTTTTATAATACATAAAAAGCCTCTCAAATTAATGTTTGTATATTCTCTGAATCTCTATGGTAGATATAGTAAGTATATGGATAATGGGAAGTTGTATTAACATGTTAAATCTATCATTTTTACTATTCTATCTGAAGGTAAGGATATTCCATCAACTAAAAATACCATTGGGTTATCATTCAGAACAACATTATCAAACTGGCGAAACATAATAAAATTTAAAATTTTTAAAATAAAATACTCAATTCTACTTTTTGTACACTTAAAATCATATCCTCCCTCAAAGGTACTATCATCAATTTCATTCAAATTAACATATGTTTTAATAATATATGGTTTACTATTCTGTTCCCAACAATGAGTGTCCTGCTATACTAAAGTTGTAACACCTAACGCTAGTTTGATGTTATAATTCAAACATAGAAAAGGAGTTGCAAAATGGCGAATAAAAAATATGACCCAGAATTACAAAAGAAAGTATTACGTCTTTATCTTGAAGAAGGTCGGACTGTAAAAAGCTTAACTGAAGAATATAATTTAGGGAATGGTACATTGAGATATTGGTTAAACAAGCACCGTGAAGAATGCAAGACAAATACTGATTTAAAAGAAGAAACAGATTCTTATATTGAAATTCAAAAGCTGCGTAAACAGCTGGAAGAACTTGAAAAGGAGAATCGTTTTCTAAAAAAGGCGGCTGCATTCTTCGCGAAAGAAATCGATTAAAAATTTATGAATTCATAAAAAAATACTGCAATGAATTCGGTTTACGATGGCTATTATCCAAATTTAAATTATCCCCTAATGCCTATTACAATTATCTTAAAAAGAGAAAACAAAAATATTTTAAACACAAAGCTCAATTAAAAGAATTAATTGAGACAATTTATCATAGTAAAAATGGTACTGTAGGTTATCGCATGATAGCAGATTTACTTAAATTAAGTAATGTATCATGCAGTTATCCCACGATTTATAAGTATAGGAAAGAGCTAAATTTAAAAGCTATAATTATGAAAAAGAAACAAAAATATATAAAAGGAAGTATTCATAAAACTTTTAAAAATCTCTTAAATCAAGATGTTACTGCTTCCAAGCGAAATGAAAAGTGGTGTACTGATTTTACCTATCTTACATTAAGCAATGGTCAGAAACGTTATAATTGTAGCATCATAGATCTGTATGACAGAAGTGTAGTTGCAACGTTGAACAGTAAATGGATTGATTCAAATTTAGCTATAGATACGTTGAAAATAGCATTAAAAAATAACCTAATCAAAAATAATTTAATTTTGCATAGTGATCAAGGAGCGCAGTTTGCTTCAAAAGAATTCGTAAAATTCTGTGAATCTAAGGGTGTCACACAAAGCATGAGCAAAGCTGGTTGTCCTTATGATAATGCAGTTATGGAACGATTTTATAATACATTTAAAAATGAACTTATTAAACAATATCGTTTTGATACTGATCAGCTTCTCAATGAAGCTGTTAATGACTATGTTTATGAATGGTATAATTTTTCAAGACCACATTCGCATAATCAAGGAAGGACACCCTTCGAAGCTAGGTATGGAAATCAAAACTAGCACATAATGTTACAATTTTACTTGACCAGAACAGAGCAATCTTTGGTTTTCTCACAATTTCTGATATTTTTTTAATTATCTCAGGACATCTATTTAAATGTTGTACATTTATGTTAAGATGTATTCTATCATTATAAAGAAAACCATTAATACAATGATCACCATTGATTCTGCTTCTTAATAGTGAATTTTCATTACAATCTACTGGAATATCATTATGAGTAATTATCAAGTTTCCTTCACACTCGCTAAGTTTAATGTCAAACTTTTGTAAATAAGACTTAATACAATTTTTCTCTCTAAAAATATCTACTAAATTCAAAAATCCTTTTTTGTAAGAAAGCTTGTCTTTTATTGCAGCTAAATGATAAAAATATATCCCCTCAAATCTTGAAATAATTAAATCATAATCCAACTTAATATTTACAGTGTCTAAATAAGAATAAAAATCTAAAATATCAAACTAATAAAAAAATTAGTTCGTTCTTCTTGCTCTATTGTCCGGTATTGAAATACAATAAATTTTTCAATTAACGTTTTTTCTAGATCAATTATTGTTTCTAACGCAGTTTGTTTATCAAAGCAATCCAAATACATGTTTCCTCAACTCCAATTAGTTTTTGAAATACACACTTTATAGATTCATACATATACTCCACTTTGAAAATAATCTTAGTTCATATCTAAAATGTATTTCATATAAGATGAATTTAATTCAAGTTGCTTTAAATATTCATTACTAAATGTCTATCTATTTCTTTCAATTTTATTTGCCAATTCTCTAAACTGATCATTTATATTTTTGACAGTTTCCTCTCCTATGTCTCTAAAATTGACGCCATTATACTCAATAATATTTTCAAGGAATGCATCAATTAATTCAATATTTTTATCATGATAATACGTAGATAAGCCAGCCACAATTGCTGTTACAATTCCACCATATTCAATAAAGTCGGAATTAACAATGCCACCCAATGCAAATCTCTCAGTACCTGGTCCTATAAGCCGTCTAACTCTTTGCTCAATTTGAATTGCATATTGATGTAAATTCACCATATCAACTCTCCTCTCTTACGCTAATAAAATTAAAAAACAAACAATTATAATCAAAAGCATTGGAATAGTTCTTAGAAACACGCCTTTAATAATAGTTTTAAATTCTACTTCTGTATTCGAAAAATCTTTTCCAATAATAAAGTGAAACATTGTAATAAATATTACAAATAAAATAAGATACGGTAAATCAATTGCTAAAATTGTTTGCATTGCTAAAAGCGGATTGTAAAAATCAATTTTGACGTTTTCAATCAATTGAATATTAAAAACTATCATTGCTATAGCTGTAATTATCAAAGTCAATATTTCTCCAATACGCCCATAGAATGATTGTAATTTTCCATACATTTCAGTTTTAATTTCCTCAATGTCATCTTTTGAATTTTTTCTATCTTGTTCAATACTTAATTTAATTTGTTCCATTTCCTTTTTTATAAGATTTATTTTTTCTATAGATTTCTTAGCACTTAGAGCATCTTGATATGACAAAGCCTTAATATCATCTTCAGGAAATTCTTCTACTTCATTAGATTCAATATAATCTTTAGCAATACTGGTAATAATATATGTTTTTGTTCTTCCATTATTTTTAATTAACAAAAACTTTTTATCTGCAAGTTTTTTAATATGATATGAAATTGAAGCTCTAGTATTCTCTAATGCAACTGCAAGTTCTGCTAAAGATACTTCAATTTCTCCAATAAATTTATCTTTTGAAACTATATATGATAGTATTTTTTCTTCCAAATCATCTAATTTTTCATTTTCTTCCATCTGAAACCTCCTAAAACCATAAAAACAACGTATTTTATTGTTAAACAAAAATCCTATACTTTAGAACTGTACACACTTCTAATTTTAAACACTTCATACAACTAGTTTCAGATTATTACCTTAGTGAATATATTCACATAAATTATGCTTTTATCTCATAAAACCCAATGATATTTTCTTTAATAACAGATTGATTATCTTTTAAACGTATAATTGGATTATTAAATCTAGTATTCCACACATTATGATACACTTGCACTAGATAGTATATTACATACTTGTAAGTTAAATATATTTTAGATTTAGTAGTCTTAAGTTTAGCATGTTCATCAAAAATAATATCTTTGATATCAACTAAAAAACCCAATGCATATAATGTTGATATTTTTCTCCATTCATTTAAAATATCTTGTCTGTTAAGCACGTAGCATATGTCAGAAACAATTTCAGGACAATCTCTAATATGTTCTACATTACTATCTTCCCAAAATAAATGATTAAATAAAAAACCATTTATACAATTATCAATATATTCTCCTCGTGCCTTTAATCTCTTTTTTATACGGTAAGCATATGAACCATCAAAACTGTTCCAGTCTACTATTTTATTATTGAAGAAAGTAATTAGGCCTTGTGATGTCTCTTTAAAATTGATTCCTTTACACGCTAAAAATTTACTCAGATCTGTAGTTTTAGACAAAACCTCCGTAAGGCAATATATATTTGATTTATTTGGTAATTTTGTTCTCGTGGTAAGATGGGATATAACACATTTATCAAATTTTATCATTTCAAATAATTCAGTATTATTGTTAAACTTAACACCTATTATTTTTAAAAAATTATTTAGTTGAATATCTCCTACAAAGATATTGTTGAATGGTTCATAGTATTTCAAATAGTTATTTATATTTTGTTCACTACAATCACAAATATTTGATATTGATTCAATGATATCCTCGTATGAAGTCGTCCATAATACCTTCTTATCCACAAAATCACCCTTTTTATCTTAAGTTCTGTAATATTTTAATCAATACGTATATATTCTAACTAATCGAATATTTTTCTAAGTTTTATCTGCAATTCATCATAAGTAAATCTATCAGGATTATATAGTGCACACTCATTGTCATTTCTTGCTGCAAACTCAACTTTTAGGGGTTTATCACTATCTTCTACTAAATTGTTAAAATAATCTTCTACGATTTTTAAATTTTGTTTAGCCTGTAACCGTTCTTCTTCGTTCTTAATTCCTTCAACACAATTCTTTTCCTCTGGACTAAAAGTTACTTTTGTAATAAAAGGATACTTTCTGCAGTCAATAATACCATATCTCTTAAATGTTCTTGATAAAAAGTACTCATCTCTAAGTTTAGTAAGTATTTCTTCTTTTGTTAACGACTGCATCCCATAAAATCTCGATGTTTTAAAGTCTGGATTAATTGAATCTTTTTTCACATAATCTCCCCCAATCTATATCATACATAATCTGAAATATTCACCATATTGCTTATTTTTAATTTAAGTATTATATTTGCTGTACGAGTTTTCCATTATAAACATTACTTTCCTCTACTTCATAATTTAACAAGATTCCACTACAAATCCTATATTTTAAAAATACAGCTCATATCAAAGTCTTTATAATATATTTTTACAAAACATTCCAAATTCCTCCATATAATTTTCGACATTTTTATACAATATCAAATTATAGAAATTTATTATCTCAAAAATAGTGGAAATTTATAATCCACATAGATTATAATAAAGTTAAAAATATCGTTAGAAATTTTTAAAAAATATAATTTGAGGTAGGAGTATTGAATCATGCTAATTCAATGTACAAAAAAATTAATAGAACAATTAAATATAGACCTAATGATACCAGAAGAAGAAAATCTTCTTTTTTCTTGGCATGCCAATTTGTTAACTATCAATCGTAGAAAAACGATAGTACTTGTAAATGATAAAAATAGATATATTATAGTTTTACATGGTTTAAAAGCAAAAGATTTTAAAAATTTAGATGAACATATTATACAAGCTATTCGTGAAACTTTTCAAAAAGAATGTATTAAAGATGAGATTATAGAAGAATATATTCATCATTGTAAAAAAATCACCTATACAAAAACAAAAAATCGCTCTATGGTTGCAAGAATGAACAAGGCTTGTGAACTGTTATGGTATACAGATGATTTATTAGAGGATCAATCTATTTATAAAAGTACTATAAGTATAAAGCTAAGCCAATATTTTGTTGGAAATGGAAACAATGACTATATCATCCCAAGTGAAGAAATGTGCAAAGATCTTGAAATTTTTTCAGGACAATCAGTTTTTGGCTGTACAGCTGCACAGCTAAAAATAACGCTAGCACTTGAAAAACATATTGTATGGAGGAAAATAATAGTTCCAATAAATATTACCTTTAAAAAACTACATCATATAATACAAGCTTCTTTTGGATGGAAAAACTATCATCTACATGAATTTTATATTTATGATCATAAAATATTAGATCCAACTTTATCTCCTAATCACTCTGCATATTCTAACAAAAATTATAAACCAATTATTAATCTAGTATGTGATGAAGAAGCCTTTGATTATGAAAATGACACACCTATGAAACTTGAAACCAAAGTAAAACTATCAGAATATCTTCCCTCTCAAATAAAATACCTTTATGATTTTGGAGATAGTTGGCAGCACTATATAGAAGTTGAGAAAATGATCAATGACTATGATAAAAATTATTCTGTATGTATTAAAGGTGAAGGGAATACTCCACCAGAAGATGTAGGTGGAGAGTACGGATATGAAGAATTTCTTCACATAATAGCCAATAAAAAACATCCACAACATGATGAAATGCTCGTATGGGCAAAAAGTCAAGGATATACAAATTTTGATATTGAAAAAGTGAATAAAGATATTAAGTTCACAAGTAGGATGAAATGATATTTTGGGATCATACTTATAAACTTAAAAGAGGCTTTTTTATAATACATAAAAAAGCCTCTCAAATTCATATTTATATTTCCTGCAAATTTACATAAAATTTTACTTGTATATTTTTTCAAGAGTCACACCTATTATAATCCCAATTCCATAGCATACTAAATCACTCCACAAAAATCCATGTCCTAAAATCAAACTAAATAGCTTAATACTTCTAATATGATCAATCCATGGTGCATGATATAACTGGCTTATTTCTATTAAATAAGAAAAGATAAGGGCATATGTAGCAATGGTGTATGTACTTTTGTCCTTAAATATATATCCCATCATAAAAAATACCATCAATGCCCACAAACTATCTCCTACAAATGGTGCTATAGATACTGGTAGATAGCTTGTATATTTTCTTGAAGCTACTCCTAATATAATTGTAAATATAATTAATAATCCATAAATCAATCTATTTCTTCTCATTTTTATACTCCATTTAATTTATCGTATATTGTTTAGCTCATTTCCTATTTATGATACGATTCATTGTTTTGAAACGTTAATCTTTATTTAGAAAATACTTCTTATATAGTCTGAAATAAATACTCCTAATTTTTCATGTGCCTCAGGATCTAAGTGTAGTCCATCAATTTTACTAGATCTAATAATCTTAGAAGCATCTAACAAATAACACTGTCCTTGAAGAACATTTTGAAATTCTCGTGAAAATTGTAAACTCTTTTCTAATGCCCCACACATAATACCTATGTTTTCTGCCTCTTCCTCTAGTGGTGGAGGAATAATCACTAGTACTTCTGGAGGCTTCATATTAGGACCTGTATCACTCCCTTTTATAATCTTTACTAACGTTTCAACCCCTTTTGCCACATCTACTGCCTGTAAAGAGAATCTATGCTTTAAATCATTACTTCCTAAAAATAAAACTACCAAATCAATAGGCTTATGAGTATGAATACAAGGAAAAAGATAATTTTTTCCATTTCTATATTCTCCTTCAATAGGATCATCCCAAACTGTAGTTCTTCCATTCAGTCCTTCAGAAATAACTTCATATTCATCTCCTAATCTTATTTTTAAAATAGAAGTCCATATCATATTTTTTTCATATCTTGTCTTTGTCTTTGGATTATACCCCCAAGTATTTGAATCTCCATAACATAATATCGTTTTCATCAACATCACCTTTTTATTAAAAATTTATAATTTGTATTTACATAATGATAGCATATAATAACAAAGAGAGAAATCTAATGAAAGATCCTCTCTTTTTACTAATCTCTATCATTTAGTTTCGCTAATAATCTTAGAATTTCTAGATATAACCAAACTAGAGTAACCATTAATCCATATGCTCCATACCATTCCATATAATCAGGATATCCTCTATCTACTCCATTTTCAATAAAATCAAAGTCTAAAACTAAATTTAATGATGCAATGATTACCACAAACACACTAAACAGAATTCCTATTAATCCACTTTCATGTATAAAATAAATTTCTGATCCAAAAAATCTCATAATCATACTTATTAGATACACCAATCCAATTCCCATTGTAGCAGCACAAACTCCAAGTTTAAAATTTTCAGTAGGCTTAATGATTCTTGACTTATACAATATAAGTAACGATAGTAACACTGCCATAGTAATCATGATTGCTTGAATAACTATTCCTTCATAACTTAATTCAAAGTAAGCAGAAATTCCTCCTAAAGCCAACCCTTCTAATAAAGCATACATAGGAGCCGTAATCATAGCAATATTCGGCTTAAATACAGTAATTACTCCTACAATCAAACTTCCAAAACAACCAATCGTCATTAAAGAACTCACTAAAGACATATTGCCCTTATAAAATGTTATCCAAGTAAATACTGCCGTAACCATGGCTAAACTTAGCAACATGAATGTCTTGTTTACTGTACCCCCTAAAGTCATCACTCTTCCTTCAATAACCCCATAATTCTTGTTAAATCCATTTTTTAATGCTGGATTTGCTCTTCTCATAAAATTTCCTCCTTATTAAAGTACTATTATTCCAATTTACCAAATTTTTCATTTCATTACAAGTATTTTTTTGAAAAAAAATAGTTCATAAATGAATCCATTTTATGTATCCTTTGATTTTATGATATATTTCATTCTATATAATGAATATTTCTATATTTCTTTGGTGTGATCCCATAAGTTTCTTTAAAAATGCCTGCAAAATGGCCTGCATTGGTATATCCAACCTTTTGAGCAATCATTTGAACACTATCATCAGAATTTTGAAGAAGTAACAAAGCATGATTCATACGCATTTCTTTTAAATATTGATAAACAGTAGTTCCATAAACTTGCTTAAATGCCATTTGAAATCTCGTTTCACTCATATTTGCAATGGATGATAATTTTTTTATGGATGGATACTCAGATAAATCTTTTTTCATAAAAGTGATTACCTTATTTAATAATCTTTTGTCTTTTTTATCTAGTTTAACAGATAATCTTGTTTTTTTCATAGACTGGTGTAGATCATGTGTAACAAGAGACAGAACCTCTAAAACTTTGCTTTCAAGATAAATATGTTGTGAAGCACCAACTGCTTGACAATCTCTAATTTGTTGAAACACAAAATTTAGTTCAGGTGAAATTGGATTTTTTGATACGTACTTCATAGCATCCTTAAAGCTCTCATAATGATCTCCGTATCGCTCTTTTAAAAAAGAATCAAAATAATCCTTTGTAATAATAATCTTTGTAAATTTAGTAAGCTTTCCTCCTTCACAATATGCATGTACAGTTTTATTTGTATTCACGTAGCAACAAATTCCTTGCTCCACATTCTTTGTTTTTCGGCCACCCACTTTAAAAGAACTTGCATCTGTTTCAAATTGACTAATTTCAAAATAATCTTGATAAATGGTTGAAACCTTTTCAAAGGATTCCTTTGGCGTATAATTAGCAATTAAAATTAAAAACGTATTGTTGAAATTAATAATACGAAAATTACCATCACCATATTCTGAAATCATTTTATAGAATTGATCATGCTCTCGAGAGTACTCTGGCCTAAAAACAAAATGTAGCTGTTCTGGTGCTGTATGGAAGTATTCTATAATAGATTGATTCATAAAATTCACCTCTTCTCTAATACTATCATTTTATCACAAAAAATAGACACAATAAGCCGAATTACTATCACAATATTGCAAATAATCATACATATTTTATCCTATAATCATTAAAACCACTAAGATACAAAGACTTTTAAAAATAAACTTATAGAACGTTCTTAAGATAGATTATTTTTTATATGAGAGTATAATAAAAAATGTAATTAGATCTATCTAACTACATTTAGAAAAAGAGTAAATTCTTTTGAATATATAAAAAATTTACTCTTTCATACAATTTACTCATTCTCATATGAATCATTTTTTTCCTTTTCAAAATATTCTTCTCTTAACATAGAAAAAATCATTTGATTTAAATATCCTCTTTCATCTTTGTAGGCTTGCCGTAACTCTCCATCTAAATGCATTCCAATACTTTCATATAGATGAATTCCCACTTTATGATGTGGATATACATCTAACCAAAATCTATTCGTATTTAAATTTTCAAAACTATATTTCATAATTCCTAAAAGAGCTTCTTTCCCATAACCACATCTTTTTTTAGAAATTGCAATTCTTCTTAATTCAAAAACATCTGATCTACAATCTATTCTACATAAAGCATATCCTACAATATTATTGCCTTTTTTTTCTCTAAAAGTCAACAATAAAGCTTCCTTATTATTGATTTCATTTAAATGTTCTTCGTATGTACCTTGCCAAATAAATTCTTTATTTTCTGGATGGTTCTCTAGTTCAATAATTGTAGGAATATTCTCCTTTTGTGCCAAGCAAATATTTAATCTCTTTGTATTTATAAGGATCTTCATAATATCCTCCCCCTTTTATTCTAAACTAAAATTTGATTCAGAAAATATTTTGAAATGGCAATACGTAAAAATTAAAAAATGAAAGGATGGCATCTTTATTTTTTTCAACTAATGTTTTGAGTAATTTATTATTAGATCTTTTTGGTATAATAATTTGTTTTGGATCAGCAGGACTTATATGTATCAAATTAGGTAAATCTTTGAATAATAAGCCACAAAAAACATATATTGATCAAGAAACTGGAGAACAAGTTATATTAAAACGAAAACATACTTTATTTTTTGTTAAAATAGAGACATGGCGAATTATATATATTGTATTTGGAATAATTTTACTTATTGCTACCATTATTGCTTATATGAGTTAAAATTTCACAACAGCATTGCAAAAATACTTTTTCTATTTTAACAGTTCACGAATAGTTAAATTTGACTAAAATTAATTTGTAAAATATAGGAATTTAGAACTAAAATACAAGTTATTTTCTTGATACTCTTTTATCATATGGTATGATTTTTAAAGAAGTAGCATATTAGATTATTCTATATAAAATTTAAATCTACAAATTGGGAAGATTTTTTAAAGTCCTATGAGATAAATTTTTCTTTAGTCTATATATTATATGCTAAGATGCTAAAATCTACATAAAATATTTGAATGATAGAGGGTGATTTGTTGAAAAAAATATGTTTAATAATTATCTGTTTTATCATAGTATTTATTTGTACCGCATGCAATAATGAACCTAAGACAGATGAATTATTGGTATTTTTAAAAAAGAAAACTGGTCAAGAGTTTATTGTGAATTCAATAGAAAATACTGGATATACTCCTACAGGTGCTTGGTGGACAGTTAATGAATGGGCTTTTAATATAAGCCCTAAAGATAATAAAAGTATGACATTCATTGTAACTCAAGGCATGGTATCTAGTAATTTTGATGAAGAGACCTTATTCGAGATCATAGAACAAAGTTGGAAAGCAGAATTAAAATGCTTGCTTAATGATCAATTAAAACAATATTTTGACACATATCACTTTACCATTAAACCATTTGCCTTTAAGCATTTTGCTTCAGATTTAAAAAAGTATCATAATATAAATATAAAAAAAGGAATAGATATATATCATTTACCTAAATTTAGTGAATATCTGAATAAACATGAAAGTTGTAAAAAAAATAGTTTATCTACACTTGATATAACTATATATGGTGAAAAAAAAATAGATTTAGATCATATGGTGGATGAAGAAGATGATATTATACAATTATATAATGATATTGATAAAACATTAAATATATATAATCATAATAATACAACTCTAAACTTTTGTATAGAATATGAAGATAAGATAAGTAAAATCAAATCAACATCAGATATTTATACTGATGAAATCATGCAATTAAGAGAAGGAAAGTATGAAAAAATATTTTATAAAGAAATCATATATCCTAAAATCGTTCAATATTGGGAGGATGATATAAAAAAATCTGTAACTAAGTTCATAGAAAATAACTTAGAAGAATGTACAGAGAATATTTTAGTGACAAATGGGTGTAATTTTACAAATTCCTATTATGAAGAAAGAGCTTTACTTGAAGATAAATTTCATATTTATTTGGACTATGATTTTAAAAGAGAAGATATTCCAGATTTTATGAGTGCTCTAGACAATGGTGATGATGTGTTTAAAGTTATAACTATAACCATAAAAAAATATAAGAACATAAAAAATTACTCAGATAAAGAACTTTTAAAAGAAAAAGAGGAAATAATGAATCTGTATAAAAAACTAAAATATGACTTATTCAATGGAAAAAGTATTTATCTTTTCATTAATTATTATAAGGATAGAGATGAAGATGATTCATATATTGAAAGAATATCTATATCTGATGAAGATGAAAAAGTAACTATATTCCGCTAAAAATTTATGTCAAGTATAAACTTATAAAAGATATTATTGCTTAAAAAATAAAAAAATCTATATGTATTTCATAAATAAAAAGTTGCTTAATAGCAACTTTTTATAAAATTATATATAGTTTATATAAGATTTTCTTCATAAATATTGAGTAAATTCATTTTTTCAATTCTCTTTTTAATTTTTTCTATGTCTGTCGTATAAAGATCTAATTCTTTCATTCTTTGAAAATAATCTGCTCCTGCAAAGGTATATCTTGTTCTTAATCCTTCTTCTGTCTTTCTTTGTTCGCTTTCATAAGAAATCAAATCTCCTATGGCAATGCTACGAGGCAGTTCTAAAAGTGATATACCTTTTATCAGTCTTACACTATTGTGTCCTGCTAAACTTCCTGTAACAATAGCTTCTGTATGACCTACAAATAATCCTGATTTTTCTCCTGCACAAAATAGGTTTTTAAGTCCATTTACTTGCATTTTATTATTTCTTGGTGCAATAGATAAATATCTTATAGAATTTCCTACTCCTCCTGAATAAGGATCTTCATATCTTGCATTTTCTAACCCTTTAAATTTTCTTAGCTTTTCTAGTGGATAAAAAGGTGCCATAAGCTTTGCATGACCCGTATCTAATAAAACAATATTTTCTGCAAACTCTTTGAGTGCATATTGCTGACAAACCTTCATATCTAATTTTTTCATGTTGATTTCTTCTTTTGGAACAGGAAGAAGTACTACCCCTGTATCATTTAGCTTTTGCACTATTTCTTCACTTAAAGAATCTTTATTTAATTTACATGATCCACTAAATGCTCCATAAGTTCCATCTTTTCTTTTTCCTATGTCATCTTTGATTCCTGCTTTACTCGTAATACTTACTCTAGGACCAAAGGAAGGACATCTTAATATACACATAGAACATCCATTTCCATATTTCAGGCAATTTCCCATAGGTCCTGTAGAACCTGTTGTTTCAATATATACATCTGCTTTTATTTTCCTTTCATCTTGCAAAACAATGGATGCAATTCTTTGATCTTTTACTTCTACATCTACAACTCTTGACTTAAATTGTAGATCAATACCCATTTCTTGAAGCAACTTTCTTACCATAGGTTCAACTTTACAAACATCATAAAGATTTGCATGTTTATGACCAGGAAATTCAATATTTACATGTCTTGAAGCTTGATCAGTCACTTCAAATAATTCTTTGGCCCCTAATAATATATTTTCTTCTGCTGCCGTATATCTACCATTGTTTCTCATGATTCCCCCTACATTTCCAAGTCCTAGCAAAATATCCATTCTCTCAAGTATTGTTACATCTGCTCCTGCTTTCTTTGCAGTTATAGCTGCTGCTACACCTGCCCATCCTCCCCCAATGATTACTACCTTTGCCATTTATTTTCCCTCCTCTAAAATTTCTTCAGCTTTTACTTGCATTTTACACATTCTCACCAATTGTCCGCTCTTTGTTTTACAAGTACAAGCACCACAAATTCCTTCTCCACAACACATAGATGAATTGTTTGTAAAAACAAGCTTTGACGTATCTTCAATTTCATCTTTCACTATATTATGAAGTTTATCAGATCCCGAACTATAAATTAAATCATAATTTTCTTTTAATAAAGATGTTAATAGATCCACTCCTTTTTGATTTCTTAGAGAAATTTCTATAGGGTCTATTTTAAATTCTTTCATATACTCTTTTATAAAATCCACTCCTATTTTTCCAGGATCCATGACAAAGGTAATATGATTTTTATTTTTAAGAAGATGTTTGATAGCAAGAATAGAAGGTGCTAATCCTACTCCTTTTCCAATGAATAAAACTTTTTTCTCCTTTGTTTCTTTTAATTTTTTCATCCCTATTACGCCATTCCAATAAGGGCCTCTTACCAATATTTTTTCTTCGCAAGACAAAATATCCTTCGTCTTAGGTCCTAAAATTTGTACTACAAATTGTATTTCTCCATTCTTCTCATCTACATCCATAATAGACATAGGTGTATCAAAAAAATATGGTTTTTCTATATGTCTAATAAAAATATAGGACCCCGGATGCTTTAATTTTAAGGCTAACTCTACATCCACTTTTACTTTAAAAAGAATATATTCATCTTTTATTACTTTTTTCTCAATAATCTTTCCTTCTACCGTTTTTCTAATATCTTTTCTTTTTTGACCATTCCAATAAAATTCTTGATAGATACATATCCCCTGCCAATTGCAATCGCATAGCTCTTTTCCTTGTAAATGATTACACATGATACACTCTTTCATTTCCGCTAGGTAACATGGGCAATATTCACTTCCCATATCTACACATATGTGATCTTTATCGCTCAAATTTACTCCCCCCAATTTTAAGGATAAAAAAAACGCCCTATATAATAGGGTATTTTTTTTCTTTAAAATTGGTTACTATTTGAAAAATAATCTATGATTTTATCTTTTATAGTTTTACATTCTATATCTTCTCTACATACTAAATCTGTAGTATAAATAAGTTGATGTTTTAGATAAATTTTTGCTTTTCCTATTTTTTGCCCTCTTTTTATTGGAGCTTTTACTTTTTCATTTACTTTTAAAATCATCATAGTTTGATTTTGTTCTTCTTTTGTCAGGGGTAATATAACCTCTTCTTTTCCTACAATTTTTGTATTTTTCTTTTTCCCATTTTCTATAGATATGGTTTTAACCACACCATCTTTTTTGATCATACGAAATGGTTCATAATGATCAAATGCCTCGTCTAATAAACTATATGAATCTTCAAACCAATTGTAATCATTTAAAACTACACATACAAGCTGCATACCACCTCTTGTGGCTGAAGTCACAAGACATCTTCCTGCTGCCCTCGTATATCCAGTTTTTACTCCATCTCCACCTTTGTATTGGCTAAGGGTTTTGTTTTTATTATAAAAATGTTTATATCCTTCTCGATCTGCTATCCAAAGTTTTGTTTTTACAATTTCTTTAAAATGTTTATTTCTTAAAGCTTCTCTACTAATTAAAGCTAAATCATAAGCTGTAGTATAATGATTCTCATCATGTAACCCATGAGGATTCACAAAATTTGTATTCTTTGCACCAATTTCTTTAGCCTTTTGATTCATCAACTCTGCAAATTTCTCTACAGAACCTGCTACCTCTATGGCAATTGCAGTAGCTGCATCATTTCCAGAGCGAAGCATTAAGCCATAAAGTAAATCTTTCATTTTTACTCTTTCATCATAACCTAAATAAATAGATGAGCCTTCCACCCCTACTGCTTTCTTAGAAATTTTTACTTTTTGATCTAGCTTTACTTTTTCTATTCCTAAAAGAGCAGTCATAATTTTAGTAGTGCTTGCCATAGGTTTTTTTGCATATATGTTTTTCTGATAAAGAACTCTACCACTTTTTACATCCATTACTATAGCACTACTTGCAGAATTTGGAAACATCTCTTTTGCAAAGGTTAAAGTAGTAAATTGGAATATCATTATTACTACTAGGAAGTATATTGATATCTTTTTTCTCAAACTCATCACTCCATTTATTTTCTTGCCTATGTCTATTATTTTCAGATCATAAAAAAATCATTCATTTTTATGATAAAAAAATTTGCATATTCCTTTCGAAATTGCTCATAGCGCCAACGAAATTCTTTCATTTCATTCGGAATTTCCGTTGCTTAAAATTACTAGAAATTTTAACTTTCTGAAATTATCTACAATTTATTCATTTATATAAATTCCTATAGAATAAAATAAGGAGTTGAAATTTCCACTCCTTATTCTTCTGTATCCTCTTCTTGTGTATTTTTTTGTATTTTACTTTTACTTTTTTTGCTAGACATTCCTTGGACTTTATCTAATAATTTAGGAATAAAATTGATCACATTATCTACCATATTTGCATTTTGATCAACTGGTAATAATTTCATTTCTCCATTTCCTACTACCATAAAAGCTACTGGTTGAACAGAAACTCCTGCTCCAGTTCCTCCAGCAAAAGGTAATTTTTTATTATCTTCCTCATCCGAATTATTTCCTTGTGAAGAATTATTTTTAGTATATTCCCCACCTCCAGATGCAAAACCAAAAGATACTCTAGATATGGGAATAATCACTGTACCATCTGGAGACTCCACTGGATCTCCTACAATGGTATTGACATCTACCATGTCTTTTAAACTTTCCATTGTAGTTTTCATTAATGCTTCTATAGGATGACTACCCATCTTTTCACCGCCTTTTTATCAAAAATGTATATAAAATCTTTATAGTCGCAATAATAATATAGCCTATTTTCATACTTATTATGCAATTAAGGTTCATTTTAAAAATTTGTTGATTAAAATTAGGACATACTTTTATATTCATTTCTTTACAATTTATATTCTCTTTTATAAATGTAAAAATTTGCCCTTCTATCATCCAAAAAAATCCTGATATGATTCCAGTGACTGCTGCATCTCCTATTCCAAATTCAATTTTCAAAAAAAAATCATCCATTACAATTTTTGTACGCAAATATTCAATGACATGATTATACAAACGATTCAAATATTTTATTTTTCTGTGAATTTTTTTCATCTCTTCTATGGTTAAAATTGATTTTTCCTCTTGTGATACTCTCATATCTTCATTGGTTTCTTTTCTTACTTTTAAAAAAGGTTTCACATTCTTTTTCATATCCACATCCAAAAAAGGAATCTCCATATTGTATCTAAACAATCCAAAAAACGTTTTAAAATTCAATATAATTTTATCATTTTCATTGTCCTTTAAAACTTTGGCTTCCAAAACTATAGGAATAAAAGAAATTATAAATAAAATTATTAATATAATGATTAGTACATAAATTTTGAAGCACCACCTCTCCACTTATCGTCTATTTTTTCCATAAATTATAAAAAATACACATAAAAAACCTCCAATCATAAAAATGATTGGAGGTTCACTATTCAAAGTATTATTCATCAGATAAATCTGTCATATTTAACCCTTCAAATTCCTCAAGTTTTGGTAAATCATTTAAATGATTAAATCCAAAGGCTTTTAAAAATATATCTGTAGTTTTATAAAGAATAGGTCTTCCTGTTTTTTCTAATCTTCCACCTTCTTCTATTAAGTCTTTTTCTAATAGGGTATTGATGGCTTTATCACTTTTTACTCCACGAATTCCTTCTATTTCTGGTCTTGTGATAGGTTGATTATATGCAATGATCGCTAAAACCTCTAATGCAGCTTGAGTGAGTCCTTTACTTTGCGAAGGAGTACAAAGTTTTTGAATATAATCAAAATGTTCACTATTTGTACATAATTGAAAATTGTTATTCACTTCTATGATCTGAATCCCTCTATTTTCTTCTTCATATGTTTTTTTCAAATCTATCAAACATTTTCTTACATATTCTTGGGATAAATCTAATGTATCTGATATATTTTTAATAGGAAGTGGCTCTCCCCATACAAATAACATAGCTTCTATAATTGATTTTACTTCTTTTTCTTCCATTTTAATGCACCTCATTTATCACTTTTCTTTGAATCATAATCCTTCCAAATACTCTATCTTGTTGTACCAAAATAAATTTTAATTTTATAAGTTCTAATAGCGCTAAAAAAGTTACTACCATTTCACTTTTACTCCAAGGAGCATGAAATAGATCTTCAAATTCTACACTATGTTCAAGTGTAATGATCTCTTTAATAGACTCTATCTTATCTTCTAAGCTATATTCATCCCTTTGAATAGAATGAAAATTTATATTGTCTTGTGATAATTTTTTTCTTTTTTTCAATAACTTTTCAAAAGCATCTATTAAGTCTTTCATATCCATATTCTCTATTTCTTTTGAATCTGTCTGAATATATTCATCAAATTGTTCTGGATCTTTATAAAAAATTTTAGTATGCAATTCCTCTCTATTTTTGAATTCTGTAGCCACATATTTATATTTTTTATATTCAATCAATCTTTTTACTAATTCTTTACGAGGATCTTCTTCCTCTATATCCATTGCAATCTGGCTTTCTTCTTCATTTGGAAGAAGCATCTTAGATTTTATTTCTATTAATGTAGCAGCCATAACTAAAAATTCACTGGCAATTTCTAAATCAAATTTTTTCATATTTTCTATATAGTCCATATATTGCTCTGTAATCTTAGCAATAGGAATATTATAAATATCTACTTTTGCCTTTTCAATTAAATGAAATAATAAATCAAAAGGTCCTTCAAATTCTTTTAATTTTATATTATAAGACATGCTTTCACCTGCTTTACGGGAATTTCTACATTATTATATCACAAGTATAGGGACAAAAGAAAAAAGTAATTACATAAATTTATGTAACTACTTTTTTCTTAGGAATATAACAATTTTTTATTATTGTACAGTTTTTAATAGAATCTTTTTAAATATATTTCTAAAAGAAGCTGGTTTGATTTCTTCTTTTGCAACTAAATCTACTCTACCTATTTCAGTTCCATCTTTCGTAAGAATGATTTCTCCAATTTTCTGATTTTTTTTCACAGGAGCTTTTATACTTTTAGGTACTATAATTTCTTTTTGCACCTTATTTTCTTCTCCTTTTTTCACTAACGTATTGACTGACTCTTTTGTCATAACCATTACTTTTTCTTTATTTCCTTTCTCGACCTTTACTTCATCCATAATCTGATTTTTTTTAGCTATGGATACACTACTATAAGAAGCAAATCCATAGTTTAAAAGTTTCTTAGCTTCTTCAAATCGTATAGATGAAGTTTCACATCCAAGCACTACAGCAATTAAGGTTAATCCATTTTTAGTAGCAGAACCTGATAAACAATATTTTGCATCAGATGTAAAGCCTGTTTTGATTCCATTAGCCCCTGGATATGTTCTAATTAATTTATTAGTATTTGTGAGTTGAAGATTTGTTTCTTTTTTGTTTGGTAAACCTACTTTCATAGTAGACATCCAAATAGTCAAATACTCATGTATTTTAGGATATTTTAACAATTCCCTTGACATAATAGAAATATCATAAGCACTTGTATAGTGCCCTTCTTGAGGCAATCCATTTGTATTCATAAATTGTGTATCATTCATTCCTAATTCTTTTGCTCTTTTATTCATTTTCTGAACAAAAGTCTCTTCTGTTCCACTGATATATTCAGCCAGTCCTATACAAGCATCATTTGCAGAAGCTACTGCAATTCCTTTTAATAGCTGATCTACACTTTTTGACTCTCCTGGTTCTAAATAAAGCTGACTTCCTCCCATTGAAGAAGCTCTTTCACTAATTGTCACTTGATCTTTAAGTGAAATTTTTCCTTGATCTATGGCTTCCATTGCAAGTAACATAGTCATTATTTTTGTTACGCTAGCAGGTGGAAGTTTATCATGAGAGTTTTTCTCATAAATGACTTTTCCGCTTCCTGCATCTATTAGAATAGCCGATTTAGCATCTACATGAAATTCCTCTGCCTTTGATATAAATAGTCCGTTATTTAAGATTAAAATAAAGCATATGAAAAAAATAATACTTCTATTTTTCACTTTCATCTATTGCCCTCCTTAACTTTATATTTAATCTTATCTTTTCCATCTATAACTTTTGTTATGCACAAAAAAAAGAGCCGATTTAGGCTCTAGGATGTGTTTTTTCATAAACTTCTTTTATTTTATTTTTTGTAAGAAGAGTATAAACTTGTGTAGTAGATATATCTGAATGTCCAAGCATCTCTTGAACAGATTTTAAATCCGCTCCATTCTGAATCAAGTGTGTAGCAAAAGAATGTCTTAATGTATGAGGTGTAATTTTTTTATTAATTTCAGCCTTTTGAGTATATTTCTTTATGATCTTCCAAAAACCTTGTCTAGTCAATCTCTTTCCTTGATAATTTACAAATAAAGCCTCTTCTTTTTCTTTTATAAGATTGTTCCGAACATGCATTATATATTCTTCTAAAGTTTTTTTTGCAATGGTTCCTATAGGAATAATTCTTTCCTTAGTTTGTGTATGACAGCATTTTATATAATCCATTTCAATGTTTATATCCAAAATATTTAAAGCTACTAATTCAGAAACTCTTATGCCTGTTGCATATAAAAGTTCTAACATAGCTTTGTCTCTTATTCCTTTCTCAGTATGGTCAGGTTGAGATAATAAAAGCTCTACCTCCTTTAGTGTGAGTACTTCTGGAAGTCTTTTTTGTGCTTTAGGAGACTCAAGCTGAAAGGTAGGATCTTTATCCATGTATTTTTCATACACAAGATATTGACAAAAAGACCGAATAGAAGCTAAATTTCTAGCTATGGTAGAAGTAGCTTTTCCTTTTTTTTTCAAATACAGTAAATATGTGATGACCATTGTTTTATTCACTTGATCCATTTTTATAATTTCTTTTCCCTTTAAAAAATCTACAAATTGATGAATATCCCTTTTATAGGATTCTAAAGTGTTGTTAGACAGTTCTCTTTCATATTGTAAATATCGAGTAAAACCATCTAAGTAAGTATCCATAAGCTTTATCTCCTTTGTTCTATGCTTTTTATCTGATGGTAAATAAATTTTTACTTCAATAAATATTTTATCATAAAATATAGATTTTCTTTAAAATTTTTTTCTTCAATATATGAACCTGATACAAATGTACTGTTTCCACTAGGAGGTCCTCCCCTTTTTTCTATAGTCCATAGTCTTGCCAATTGATCTATAAGTTGGGGTAGTAATAATGAAAATATAATTAAAATCAATAATATTTTTACAAAAAGCCCTATAGATTTATTCATATTCCTCCTCCTCATTACATATATCCTGCAATTACCTTCATAAATACAGGTGTAATATAAGCTTCGACCACACACCCTAAAATGACAACTATAAATATAGCTCCATTAATAGTACTATAAAGAATAAACTGCTTAAATGTATTATTATGCAATGAATGAGACTTATTGAATTTTAGTCTAA
The DNA here is from genome assembly GCF_001282725.1 of Inediibacterium massiliense. Classification (NCBI taxonomy): domain Bacteria; kingdom Bacillati; phylum Bacillota; class Clostridia; order Peptostreptococcales; family Thermotaleaceae; genus Inediibacterium; species Inediibacterium massiliense. The sequence continues at coordinate 1,279,747 of NZ_LN876587.1, forward strand.
GTAGCATCTTTGAAAAACTAATAGCGATCACAGATATGGCAATGATGCTAGGAATAATAAATAAATTTTGAGGAAATACAGAAGCCAGTGCAAAAGCTATTCCCTTAAGTCCAAGTTGCTCTATAAAAAATCCTACCGTAAACCCAATAATCAAACCTCTTATTCCTACCAAAATCAATATAAGAGGCATCCCAATTACTGTAACTCCTAAAATCCAAATCAGAATGACTGTTTGTAAATTGTTACTTAAAGATTGATTAAGTATTGCAAGTGATTCAATAGAATCTTTATTTAAAATTTGAAAAAATCCCTTCATGTATTGAATCAATTCTTGTTTTTGAGGATCTGTTAATGCTTTCACAGTAAAAGCTCCAGATGAAATCCCTATAATAAAAAACATACATACAAAAAAATAGATCATGGCATTTCCCTGTATATGCTTTAAAGCAATATTATTAAATTTCTTAAACAAAGAAAAACCCCCTTCCTCAGCAATGTATATAAAATATTATGCATAAGAAAGAGAGAATATGACTTGTCTATTTAAATTTGTCCTATTTTTTTAAAAGACTGTCTTTTACAGCCAAAATCCCCATAATTGTTTTTGAATCTTTAATTTGTCCATTATAAATCATTTCTAAAAGCTCTTCTATAGAATATTCCTCTACTTCTATGTACTCTCCCTCATCAGGATTTGCTTCTCCTAAAATTAGATCTTTTGCCACATATAAATAAATCATTTCATTAGAAAATCCTGCTGATGTATAAAAGCTAAATAAATATTCTACATTTTGAGCTGTATATCCAGTTTCTTCTTTTAATTCTCTTATGGCACAATCATAAGGATCTTCTCCTTCATCTAATTTTCCAGCAGGAATCTCTATTAAAATCTCTTCTATAGGTTTCCTAAATTGTTTTACCATAATAATTTTTTTGTTCTCTGTAATAGGCACAATACAGCTTGCTCCAGGATGTTCTATGATCTCTCTTGTTCCTGACTTTTCATCTGGTAATTTTACAGTATCTACTCTTAAATTGATTATTTTTCCTTTATAAATCATGTCTGTCTTTATAGTTTCCTCTTTTGGTATCATTTTGATCCTCCTTTAGGAATATTTTAGGACAACTTTTCATATATTGAATTAAACTTTATTGTAAAGGATTTGATAAAATGTATAAAATGGTTTTTCATAATCATCTTTTTTGTGTAGGTAAAGTTTACGAATTACTAGAATTGTTAGAAGATCTATCGAATCAATATACTACTCTAGAAAATTTGATTGAGGATCATCTAAAATTTTCAAAGCAATCTTTGCACAAAGTCCACAAGTGATAAAATATTCTTTTTCTTCTTCAAAACTTCTTCCCATAGTTCTCATGTTTAAGTTGGAATGCTTTAAAATACTGTATATTTCTTCACAATCTTCATAAACTATTTTATGCTTGGATAAAATAGTTGTATGTTTTAATTGGTCTTTTATGTATTCACTTTTTTCTTTTTCTAGCTTAGGAAGGCCTACAATAGCTTTTGTTTTAGCAATTGTATTTAAAACTGTCAGAGTATGATGACTAATCCCTTGATGTCTTTTTCTTTGATCTGCAAAGCTCATTCTAGGAACTGCAATAGGTATTCCTCCTAAATCATTGACTGCATCAATAATATTGCCTTGTTCAACTCCAGTAAAACCGAATTTTGTTCCTGTACCTACAATTCCAGGACCCATTGTGACTACTGCTATATGACATTTTGTAATTTCCTTTGCAGCAATCAAACCATTATAAATATTTACACAATCTAAATCTCCACCAAAGGCATTGCCTATGGTAATAGCTTTATGAATGATTTTATTTTCTTTTAAATTTGTCACCATATTGCTTAAGTCAATAGGTAATGCTGCGCCATCTGTCATAATATAAGTAATTTTTATGTCTTCTTTTAATGTTTTTAAAACTTCCACAATAGCTGGAAGCATACTATGTAATGTACCTACAATAACAGGCATACCTTCTAAAGATTCAAATTGGTTAAAAATATCATGATCTTCACTATCTTGCTCTTCTGATGCAAAAACCTTTAACTGATAAGGAGAATATCTAAGTTTCATAATATGTCCTCCTTCACTTAAATCTTTGGTTGGATGACTTAAATTAGCAATGACAAAATGATATCCTCCTGTTCCTAGACTTAAATCTAGTGCAGTAGTATTTAAAATAAGCTCATCTTCCAAATCAATTTTTCCTGTTAATCGATTATAATTGATGGCTTTATATTCTTTATCTTTTATTTTTACCAATACTTCCGTTTTATTTTCATTCTCTTTCAAAATTTGAATAACCTTTCCTATTTTGATTCCAATCAATTTTTTCCCTTCTTTCCTTATATTAAAAAAGGCAGACTGGATCATCTACCTAATTCATCTAAAAACTTTAATATTTTTACTTTTTCAATGGTTTTGGTTAAGGAATATTTTTCTGTATAAATATGAATACCAATTAAAAATATCAATGCTATCACTCTTATTTTAAAGCTTAAAGTAGCACATGTAATTCCTAAAGAAATTCCTAGGATATTTGATCCTACATCGCCCATCATAGTTTTGGCTTTTAAATCATAAGGAATATATGCACAAGACGCTCCCATAACTCCTAACAAAAGCATTCTAAAAATTTGAGCCATAGGTTGTATAAGTAATACAACTGCACTTAGCAAAAAACCTTTTGCTGCTCTTCCCGGGCGCAAATCTAATAGGTTTATAAAATTTGTAAATAAAGCAATAAGAATGGTATTGATGATTATATTCGTATAATCTTTTGAAAGAATCATACTAATGGTAAGGGCAATTAAACCTCCAAAAGCTGCTTTAAAGCCTCCTGTCGTTAATTTCCCTTTAAACATCATTTTGATATGTCCTTTAAGTCCTGTAACATTTCTATTTCCTAAAAGATCATCCATAAGTCCTGCCAATCCCATTCCTAAAGCCCCTGATAAAAATAAAAATGAAAATAATATCTCTTTTGATTGAAAAAGTAAAGAAAATATAATCAAAATTACAATGACAGGTATAAATACAATTCCTGCACTTACAGGTATATCTTCTCCTTTATAGTTTTTTCGAATACATTCTCCTTCACAAAGTAAATGTAGACACATAGGAGTTAAAAATAGAGTAATTAAAAAACCTAAAATCATAAAAATAATATTCATCCACATTACTTCTTCACCTCTTTATTTTTTTTGAGTAACGTAGATAGTATTTGGTGAAATTGCTTTCCTCTATGAATAAATCCTTTTAAATCTCTACCTGTTTCTCTATGAGTCATAGTTACATCTACTTCTTTAATCTTATAACCCATATTTAATATATCAATAGTCATTCCTACTTCTACTCCATAATCGGAAGGAATAGGTCCTAATTTTTTTAAAACTTCACTTTTAAATGCACGCTGACCAGATAAAGAAGTATAGATCGTATGGCCTGTATAATGTTTTACTCCATATCTAGCAAGATTTTTCACAAGTCCAAATCCACCTTTTTTCTTAGCCGATGGAAATCTTGCAATGGTTACATCTGCTGTTCCTTCTAAAATAGGTAGCACCAATTTATCTGCTTCCATAGAACTTGCTCCTAAATCTCCATCTAAGAAGATGATAATCTTACTTTCATCTATTACCTTTTGTATTCCATAGGTAAGGGCAGCTCCTTTTCCTTGGTTTTTATGGAGACTATAAACTTCTGCTTTTGTATCCTTTACTACATTCACTGTTTGATCTATCGATCCATCATCTACAATTACAATTTTATCTATATATTGACACTTTTGAATTCCTTCAATGGTTTCTTTAATTTTATCTTCTTCGTTGTATGTTGGTACTAAAGCAGTAATCCACTGAGACACTTAATCATCTCCTATTCCTTTGTTTTAAATCCTTGCGGAATAAAACCTTCTGCTGTTTCTTTTTCCCCAAAATGGCCTTCTTGTCCACCCACTACCATAAGCATAGAAATCTTTCCAATCAAAGTATCTACATTATCTACAGTAGAAATTCTTAATTTTTTATATTCTGCAATATTTGAATATGCTACATCAAGTCTTTCTACCGCTATGGTAGGAATGTCTGAACTTTTTAAAAAATTGATCATTGGAGTATCTATATCTTTTAAAACATTTCTTTGTTCATCTACACTTCCTCCCCCAATTACAACATATCCTGGATGAGGAATAATTTCTCCTGTATAATCAATCATTTTTTTCTCTTTGAGTTTGTTTATAAATTCCATATCATTTCCTAAAGTAACAGCACTGCACAATCTTTTTGTCAATTGAACTTGTAAAGATTCGTCTGAATCTGTTGTAAGATTAAATTCTTTTATTAAATTAGATGAATCTTTTGTTTCTCCTAACATAAAAGAATCATTAATCAAAACATTTGTGACATTATTTGCTCCTGCTTTATAAAAAGCATCTGTCAAAGTAGAATAATCATAATGTTCTGTTGTCTCTACAATCACAACATTTAATCCTTGTAATTGATCTTTTACAATGACAGGATATATATTATTTAAAAATTTTTCATTGTTTTCTTTATTTTTATTTAAAATATCAATCTTTTCTTGCAAGGCATCTTGTTTCACTTTGAATTCATCAAACTTCTTCTCAAGCTGAGACACCATTTGTTGTTGCTGCTGTACAATTAAATCTTGACCATCTAACATAATTCCTATAAATAATCCTATTCCTAGGGCTAAAAATATTGCCACAATCGTAATGACATAATATTTTAAATTGATTACCAAATGTGATACCTCCCTAAAAATTCCATTGGAAAAACAAATTTTAACTTAATAATAAGTAACTTAAAGAGCTGCTGTACTGCTGGAGATAAAGCTGCTACAATAAATACAGGAATCATCGCTCCAAAAGCTAGTCCAACAAAATGTTTTATTTTAACACTTTCTCTATATAACTTATTGACCCCTTTTGCATCAATAAGCTTAGAACCTACTTTTAATCGAACTAAAAATGTACTGGCCATTCCTCTTCTACCTTTGTCTAAAAAATCTATCATATTGGAATGAGATCCTACAGCTACAATAAGTTCTGTTTGATTCTCAAATGCAAGAAGCATGGCAATATCTTCACTAGTTCCTGGTGCTGGAAAAACTACCGCATCAAGACCTAACTCTGTTACTCTCTGAAGGCCTGGAGCTTTTCCATTGGTATAAGCATGTACTACAATTTCTTTACATGCTTTTAGACATTCATCCGATACACTATCCATATCTCCTACAATCATATCTGGCACATATCCAAACTCTAATAAAGCATCTCCGCCCCCATCTACTCCAATTAAAATAGGGTTAAATTCTTCAATATAAGAACGAATGGCATGTAGATCCTCTTTATAGTTTTGACCTCTTACTACCACTAAAGTATGTCTTTCTTTAAATTTTGTCTTTACTTTTGGAATTTTTAAATTTCCAAGTAAAATATCTTTTTCTTTTTTTGCATACTCTAATGTATTTTCTATAAATTTATCTAATTCATTTTCAAAATTTTCATTTGTTTCTTCTAATCTTTTTTTTATGAGCTCCCTTGTAAGTAAGGTGCCCTTTCCAATCCATTGATCATTTAAATAAATTTCATTATCTTTAATACCTAAAAGATCTCCCTCATTAATTTTGTCAAAAGCCTCTTCTCCTACATGATCTAGTATAGGAATACCCGCTTTTTCTAAAATTTCAGGTCCTAAATTAGGATATCTTCCACTAATAGATTCTGCCGCATTAATAACCATACGAGGCTTACACATAACTAAAGAGTTTGCTGCTACTTCATCTAAATCTTTATGATTGATCACTGCGATTTCACCTGAATTTAATCTATTTACAAGTTCTTTTGTTCTTTTATCTATCCTTGCAATGGATGTAGTTAACATATATTTCCTCCGATTGCTTTTTCATTAGTATTACTCTATTATCATAAATAATACCAATAAATATATTTTCTACACAAAGCATATTATATCATAATGAGCACATAGAATATATAGTTTTACAAAATTAATGCCGTTCCTCTATTTAAATTTTAAGATAGAGGGACAGCATATATTCTTATCTATTTGGTAATAAATAGTGTTGCCTTTTGTTTTCCTTCTAATAATTTTTTAAGTACATCTTCATGTTGTCCATTTGTCAACACCATAGGAATGCCATATTGATTCACTTTTCGAGCCGCTTCAATTTTAGTAGCAATTCCTCCTGTTCCAAAGGAATTTACCTCTCCCATTTGAATATTTTTTACTAAGTGATCAATATTTGTGACCTTCTCTAAAAGAACTGCATTTTTATATTCCTTTGGATTTTTATCATATACTCCATCTATATCACTAAACATAATGAGTAAGTCTGCATCCCAAAGATTTGCAGTTAGTGCAGATAAAGTATCATTGTCTCCTATTTTAATTTCATCTACACTCACTGTATCATTTTCATTAATAATTGGAACAACTCCCTCATCTACTAATGTAAAAAGGGTATTTCTTATATTCAGTGTTCTATGTTTATCTGTTAAATCTCCTTTTGTAAGAAGCATCTGTCCAATATGAATATCATATTCTACAAAAGCTTTTCGATAAGAATCCATAAGCTCTACTTGCCCAATAGCACATAGGGCTTGTTTGTAATGGATATCTCCTTTTCTTTTCCATTTGCCTATAGTTGCAACTCCTGCAATTCTTGCTCCTGATGATACAATCACAATTTGCTTTCCAAGACTTCTTAAATAGTGGATTTGTTCACATAATTTTTTTAAAAAATTCTTATTAATGGTTCCATCTACATTAGATATAGTATTGCTTCCAATTTTAATAACAATTTTTCTAGCTTCTTTCATAATTTCATTGATCATAACTATCCCTCTATCCTCTAATTTGTCCATTTCCTAAAATGGTATACTTTACAGTTACCAACTCATTCAGTCCCATAGGTCCGCGCGCATGCATTTTTTGAGTACTAATACCCATTTCTGCTCCAAATCCAAATTCTCCTCCATCTGTAAATCTTGTAGAAGCATTTACATATACAGCTGCAGCATCTACTTTTCTTAAGAAATCATTAGCATTTTTTAATTTTTCTGTTAAAATAGATTCTGAATGCTTTGTTCCATATTTTCTAATATGATCAATGGCTTCATTTATATCCTCTACTACCTTTACTGCTAATATATAATCTAAATACTCCTCTGCCCAATCTTCATCACTTGCAGCCTTTACAGAAATAATTCTTTGAGTATTTTCACATCCTCTTAATTCCACTCTTTCATGTAATCTATCATAAAGCTTTGGTAAAAAAGTTTGTGCAATATTTTGATGGATTAAAATACTCTCACAAGCGTTACATACTCCAGGTCTTTGTACTTTTGCATTTTCAATAATATCTAGAGCTTTTTCTAAATTTGCACTTTCATCTACAAAAATATGACAATTTCCAACTCCTGTTTCAATGGTTGGTACAGTAGCATTTTTTACAACCATGTCAATAAGAGATTTTCCTCCTCTAGGAATAATCAAATCAATGTATTCATTTAAAGTTAACATTTTCTTTACTAAAGCGCGATCTGGATCATCTACTAAAGCTACTGCATTAGGAGAAATTTTACTTTTCTTAAGTCCTTCTTGTATAGCATAAACTAAAGCTTTATTAGAATGTAGAGATGTAGAGCTCCCTCTTAATAAAATGCAATTTCCACTTTTAAGTGCTAAAGAAAAAGCATCTACTGTTACATTAGGCCTTGACTCATAAATAATCCCTATTACACCTAATGGAACAGACATCTTGCTAATTGTAAGCCCATTTTCTAATGTCCATACCTCATTACTTCTCCATACTGGATCTTTTAATTCTATAATTTGGTGAATTCCTTCAATCATTCCATCTATTCTATCTTCATTCAAACGAAGTCTATCAATTAAGCTTTCTTTTGTATTCTTTTTTACAGCATTCTCTACATCTTTTGCATTTTCTTTTAAAATGTAATCTTGATATTCTTTTAAGCTCTTTGCTACTTCTTTTAATGCTTCATTCTTCACTTTTGTATCTACAATCCCTAAATTTTCTGATTCTTTTTTTAATATTTTACACTTTTCTAAAAAAGACATTTCATACACTCCTTTTTTTCTATATAAAAAAACCCTCATCCCAAAAGGGACGAGAGTTTACCCGCGGTACCACCCTAATTAGCCAATGGCTCATCTTTTAGGTCTTAACGTGACCTACTCGTAATGGTTTTTCCATATGCTCCAGAGCGGGTTCAAAGAATTTAGCTATAAGACTCTCACCACCGTCTTACTCTCTGTGAAACTGCTTTCTTTTACTATTCTCCTTCAATGCATCAAAGTATTTATATTTAAAAATAATTATATACAATAATACAATTCATGTCAATAGATTATACTTTTAAATCTACTTCTATTCCTAACAAGTCTTTGTATTTTTCCAAAATAGGTTTGATATTTTCTTCTATAAACTCACATACTTGTTCTGGCGCTCTTCCTATAAATAATTTGGGATCCATCAATTTTTTCATATCTTCATGAGATAAATTAAATGCTTGATCCTCTGCAATTCTGACTAATAAATCATTTGCTTTTCCTTTTTCTTTTACTTCTCTTCCTGCATCCATAGAATGCATTCTTATTTTTTCATGAAGTTCTTGTCTGTCTCCGCCTTTTTTTACAGCCTCCATTAAAATATTTTCTGTAGCCATAAATGGAAGTTCATTCATAATATGCTGATGAATCACTTTTTCATAAACGACAAGTCCTGAACAAATATTGATACAAATTTCAAGGATTGCATCTACAGCTAAGAAGCTCTCTGGAATAGAAATTCTTCTGTTTGCAGAATCATCTAATGTTCTTTCAAACCATTGAGTTGATGCAGTCATAGCTGGATTCATTACATTTGCCATTACATATCTAGATAAAGATGCAACTCTTTCACTTCTCATAGGATTTCTTTTGTATGCCATAGCAGAAGATCCTATTTGTGTAGATTCAAAAGGTTCTTCAATCTCCTTTAAATGTTGTAATAATCTGATATCATTTGTCATTTTATGTGTACTTTGAGCAATTCCACTTAAAATAGATAATATTTTGTAATCTAATTTTCTCGAATAAGTTTGTCCAGTTACAGGAAACATATCTGAAAATCCAAGTTTTTTTGCTACTAATTTATCTAATTTTTTTACTTTTTCATGATCTCCATCAAATAATTTTAAAAAGCTTGCTTGTGTTCCAGTTGTTCCTTTTACACCTCTTAATTTTATATCATCTATAATATGTTCCATATCTTCATAGTCCATCAATAAATCCATAAGCCATAGAGTAGCTCTTTTCCCTACTGTAGTGAGCTGGGCAGGTTGGAAATGGGTAAAGCCTAAAGTAGGCATATCTTTTTGATTCAATGCAAATTTTGATAATTTATGTATCAAATTGATGAGTTTCTTTCGAATTAAAATCATTGCTTCTTTCATATTAATAATATCCGTATTATCCCCAACAAAAGCACTGGTTGCTCCTAAATGAATAATAGGTTTTGCTTTGGGACATTGTTCTCCAAAAGCATATACATGAGCCATTACATCATGTCTTGTTTCCTTTTCCCTTTGGATGGCTACATCATAATTGATTTGATTTTCATATTTTTTCATTTCTTCTATTTGTTCATCTGAGATTTGAATTCCTAATTCTTTTTCTGATTCTGCAAGAGCGATCCATAGCTTTCTCCATGTACTAAATTTTTCATCTGAAGAAAAGATTTGTGCCATTTCTTTACTTGCATATCTTGTAATTAATGGATTTTCGTAAATTTGCGTCAATTTTGTTTCCCCTTTCTCATATCCTAGACTATCTTTATTCTATATTTTTTTTTACAATGATTCAACACTATTTTTCATATTCATGACCAATTCATCAGAAACACCTACACTTCCTATAGTAGGAATTCCCATATTTTGATCATCATGATAATCAGAACCTCCTGTTATAAAAAGATTATATTCTTTTGCTTTTTTTAAGAATCTTTTTTCATCTTGTTTGTCATGTTCTCTATGATATACTTCTATTCCTAAAAACCCTTTTTGAATTAAATCATCTATCGAAATAGATGGATCTAACAAACCTGGATGTGCCAAGGTAGGAATTCCTCTTGATTTTTTTATAATATGAATAGCTTCTTTGACAGATAATTTAAATCTTTCTACAAAAGCTGGTCTTCCCTTGACTAAAAACTTCTCAAAAGCATCTGAAATGGAATCTGCATATCCTTTTTGAACGAGTATTCTAGCAATATGAGGTCTTCCAAAAGAACCATCTTGTACTGTTTTTTTTACTTCTTCAAATTCAATAGAGATATTCATATCTTTTAATTTTTGAATCATTTTTTTTATTCTTGTAAAGCGATACTCTTTAATTTGACTTGTAATTTCTACAAGATCTTTATGAGTATAATCCATAAAATGACCTAAAACATGTACTTCTTTTTCATCATATATACAACTAAATTCTATTCCTGGAATAAGTAAAAAATTATCATATTTTTTAGATGCAGCTACCGCTTCTAAAATTCCACCTACTGTATCATGGTCCGTAATAGCCACTCCTCTTAATCCTTTTTTATAAGCCCAATCTACAATCTGAGTAGGCGAAAAAATTCCATCTGAAGCATTTGTATGAACATGCATATCTATCATAAAATACATTCTCCTTTTTATCCTATCTATGAAATAGTATACCTCAAGGAATAAAAGTTTATCATTATATCTATCATTTTCAAAAACATATTATCTTTTATATTACAAAAAACCTGCTCGTAAGCAGGTTTTTTTTGTTTATACTATCTTGGTTCTACAATCAACTTGATTGCTGTCCTTTCTTCTCCATCAATTAAAATATCTGTAAAAGCAGGAACACAAATTAAATCAACACCACTAGGAGCAACGAATCCTCTAGCGATAGCTACTGCCTTCACTGCTTGATTTAGAGCACCTGCACCAATAGCTTGAATTTCGGCTCCCCCACGTTCTCTTAAGACCCCAGCTAATGCTCCTGCAACAGAGTTTGGACTGGATTTTGCTGACACTTTTAATACTTCCATGATTATAGCCCCCTTATTTGGTTATATTTAACATATTTCTCTTAATATATTCTACATTTGTTAATGAAACCCTTTTTTTTATTCAATAAATTTTAAATTTTTTCAAAAATTTTATACAAAATAAAAAGAAGCTTTCGCTTCTTTTATTTTGCATATTCAATAGCTCTTGTTTCTCTAATTACATTTACTTTAATTTGACCAGGATACTCTAATTCATCTTCTATTTTTTTAGTAATATCTCTTGCAAGATAAATAATATCCTCATCTATCATTTCTTCTGGTTTTACCATAATTCGAATTTCTCTACCTGCTTGAATTGCAAAGGATTTTTCTACTCCATCATAATTATTCGCAATTTCTTCAAGTTTTTGTAGACGTTTAATATATGTCTCTAATGTCTCTCTTCTTGCTCCTGGTCTTGCTGCTGAAACAGCATCTGCTGCTGTTACTAAAACAGCTTCAATAGTTTCTGGTTCATAATCGCCATGATGAGTAGACATGGCATGAATCACTTCATTAGACTCTTTATATTTTTTAAGTAATTCCATTCCTATATCTACATGAGTTCCTTCTATTTCATGATCTACTGCCTTTCCAATATCATGAAGAAGTCCTGCTCTTTTCGCTAATTTCACATCTACTCCTAGCTCAGAAGCCATTACTCCTGCTAAATGAGCTACCTCTATAGAATGTTTTAATACATTTTGGCCATAACTAGTCCTATATTTTAATCTGCCTAGTAATTTAACCAATTCTGGATGAAGGCTATGGACACCAGTTTCAAAAGTAGCTTGTTCGCCCTCTTCTTTTATAATATTATTCACTTCTTTTTTAGCTTTTTCAACCATCTCTTCAATTCTAGCAGGATGGATTCTTCCATCTACAATTAATTTTTCTAGTGCAATTCTAGCTACTTCTCTTCTAATAGGATCAAATCCTGATAAAATAACTGCTTCTGGTGTATCATCAATGATAAGATCAATTCCTGTTAGTGTCTCTAAAGTTCTTATATTTCTTCCTTCTCGACCAATAATTCTTCCTTTCATCTCATCGTTTGGAAGACTTACTACAGAAACAGTAGTCTCTGCTACATGGTCTGCTGCACATTTTTGTATTGCATATGCTATAATTTCTTTTGCTTTCTTTTCTCCATCTTCTTTTGCTCTTTGTTCAATATCTTTAATCATCATAGCAGCTTCATGCTTTACTTCTTTTTGAGTATCACTTAAAAGCAATTCTCTAGCTTGTTCTCTTGTAAGCCCTGAGATTCTTTCTAATTCTTCAAGCTGCTTTTGATAGGTTTGTTCTATTTGCTCTTGTTTTTCTGCTGCTTCTCTTATTTTTTTATTTAATGTCTCATCTTTTTTCTCTAAATTATCAGATTTTCTATCTAATGTTTCTTCTTTTTGCAATAATCTTCTTTCAAGCCTTTGAATTTCATTTCTTCTTTCTCTACTTTCCCTTTCAAGCTCATTTCTTAATCTATGAACTTCTTCTTTTGCTTCTAGTAAAATCTCTTTTTTAGAAGTTTCAGCTTGTTTTTCTGCTTCTACAACAATTTCTTTTGCTTTTTCTTCTGCATTATTTAATTTACCTTCTGCAATATTTTTACGAACGAAATATCCTGCTCCTATCCCTGCCGCTAAAGCTACTACAATAAAAATAAACGTATATATTGGATTAATATTGAAACACCTCCCCTGCTTAAACATAAACAAATAACAAAACCGAGAAACCTCGGCTTTTAAATCTTCCACTATGTGATTATAGGGCAAAAAATTTAAAATACTAGTTAGGCCTCTTTTTTATTCATGTACAGATACACCAATATCTGTTATAATTGTATATCTTTTTTTAAGCACTGTCAAGCTGATTCTTGTCCTTGATGTTGTAATTAACTTCATGTTCATACCAAGTTTACCTAATTATACAAAAGAATAAAACTCCTCAAAGAGGAGTTTTATTCTTCACTTTCTACTGCTACTTCTTTACTTTTTATAATGGGTAAATTATTAGCTTCTCTAATTTGATTTTCAATTTCTAAACAGATGTCTTTGTTATCTATCAAAAATTGCTTTGCATTTTCTCTTCCTTGTCCGAGGCGGTGTTCTTCATAGCTATACCAAGAACCTGCCTTTTTAACAATATCTATTTTTACAGCACAATCGAGCACACTACCTTCTCTTGATATTCCTGTTCCATACATAATATCAAATTCTGCTACTTTAAATGGAGGAGCTACTTTATTTTTTACCACTTTTACTCTTGTTCTATTTCCAATCATTTCATCCCCTTGTTTTAAGGTTTCAATTCTTCTTACATCTAATCTTACAGATGCATAAAACTTAAGTGCTCTTCCTCCTGTTGTAGTTTCTGGATTTCCAAACATCACTCCTACTTTTTCTCTCAATTGATTGATAAATATAGCTGAAGTATTAGATTTATTAATAACTCCTGCTAATTTTCTTAAAGCTTGAGACATAAGTCTTGCCTGAAGCCCTACATGAGAATCCCCCATTTCTCCTTGGATCTCAGCTTTAGGAACTAATGCAGCAACAGAATCTACTACAATAACATCAATGGCACCACTTCTTACTAAAGCCTCACAAATTTCTAATGCTTGTTCTCCTGTATCTGGCTGAGACACAACAAGTTCATCTATATTCACTCCTAAATTTTTTGCATAAACAGGATCAAGAGCATGCTCTGCATCTATAAAAGCAGCCACTCCTCCAGCTTTTTGAGCTTCTGCAATAATATGAAGGGCCACAGTAGTTTTTCCTGAAGATTCCGGTCCATATATTTCTATAATTCTACCTCTAGGAATCCCTCCTATTCCTATTGCAATATCTAAATCTAGTGATCCAGTAGAAATAGATTCTATATTTAAATGAGTTGTATCTTCCCCTAGCTTCATGATAGATCCTTTACCAAATTGTTTTTCTATTTGTCCCATAGCAATCTCTAATGCTTTTTTCTTCTCATCCATATATATCCAGATTTTAAAATCTGGTTTCACCTACCTTTCCGCTTTGTCGAACTTATGTTCTGTGTTCATTATATACGATGATTCTTGTATGGTCAATAGTATATTTTTAAGAAATAGTTTTTCTAATTTTATTAAAAGCAAGCATACTTGTATAATTTCTTACTCTATTTCTATCTCCAGAAATATTATGTTTTTCACAAAGAACTAAATCTTTATAACAAAGTCCAATATATACAAGTCCTACAGGTTTGTCTTCACTTCCTCCACTAGGTCCTGCAATTCCTGTTACAGATAAGCATAAATCACTACCCGTTCTTTGTTTTAATCCTATGGCCATTTCTTTTGCTGTCTGTTCACTAACTGCTCCATATTTTTCTAGTGTTTCCTTTTTTACTCCTAACTCATCTATCTTTGCTTGATTGCTATAAGTAACTACACTTCTTTCTAGGGAACTTGAAATTCCTGGAATATCTGTAAGTTTAGCTGCAAGTAAACCTCCTGTACAAGATTCCGCAAAAGAAATAGTTAGATTTTCTTTCATCAATTTTTTTGCAACTACCTCTACTAATTCTTCATCATTACAACTATATAAATATTCTCCTAATTTATTTTGAATCATAGTAATAATAGGATTGATTTTTTCAATCGCTTCTTCAATATGCTTTGCTTTTGCTGTCACTCTAAGACTTACTTCTCCAGATTTTGCATAAGTGGCTAAGGTTGGATTGGTTTGATTGGATATCAAATCTAACAATTCAGTTTCTAATGCTGATTCTCCAATTCCAAAAAATCTTAATATTCTAGAATGAATCACTTGAGAAGATCTTTCTTTCAAATAAGGAATGACATAATTCTCAAACATACACTTCATTTCCTTAGGAGGTCCCGGTAGACATGTGATCATCTTTTCATCTTTAGATAAAATGAATCCTGGAGCTGTTCCACAACCATTCTCTAAAACAATGCTTTCATTTGGTAAGTATACCTGTTTTAAATTATTTTCATTCATGAATCTATTAGATTTTTTAAAATAATCTATGAGTCTTTCATAAGAAGGTTCATGGATCACAAGGTTTGTTTTCATAACTTTTGAAATGGTTTCTTTTGTTAAATCATCTTGAGTAGGTCCAAGACCTCCAGTAGCAATAATTAGATCGGACTTCTCTAATGCATAATTTAATATTTCCCCCAATCTTTTTTCGTTATCTCCAACCGTAAAATGATAATATACATCTATTCCCAACCCATTTAATTTTTTTGTTAAATATTGTGTGTTGGTATTTAATATTTGTCCAAATAAAATTTCTGTCCCTACACTAATAATAGATGCTCTCATATAATCTCCCCCTTCTTAAATAAACAATAAAAGCAGCTATGCTGCTTTTATTGTTTTAATACATGTCTATTAAGATATAAATAGTCTATTCCTGATACAATAGTAAGAATCACTGCAACCCATAGCATAATGGTACTAAACGGAAAATGAATCAGGCTAAAAGGATAATTGTTTAATAATATAGCAACAATTGCAATAATTTGAGTAAGAGTCTTGGCTTTCCCCCACCAGCTTGCTGCAATGACAATTCCTTCTGATGCCGCTACAGCTCTCAATATACTAATAGTATATTCTCTGGAAATAATCACAACCACAATCCATGCAGGTAACTTATGCATTTGTACGAGACATACTAAGGCTGCTGTAACCAATAGTTTATCTGCTAAAGGATCCATAAATTTTCCAAACTTTGTGACTTGATTTCTGCTTCTAGCAATATAACCATCTAATGTATCTGTAAGAGCAGCGATAGTAAAAATCCCCGCAGCGATATACATTCCATAAGGAATTTTATTCAAAAGTACAAGCATGAATAAAGGAACTAGAAAAATTCTAGCAATCGTTAATTTATTCGCAAGATTCATTGATGATCTCTCCTAATAAATCATATTCTAATATATCTGTTATTCTTACTTTCACAAAATCTCCTATTTCTAACTCTCTATTGGATGAAAAATAAACAACACCATCTACTTCTGGTACATCATATGCTGTTCTTCCAATATATACATTCT
Organism: Inediibacterium massiliense; assembly: GCF_001282725.1. Classification (NCBI taxonomy): domain Bacteria; kingdom Bacillati; phylum Bacillota; class Clostridia; order Peptostreptococcales; family Thermotaleaceae; genus Inediibacterium; species Inediibacterium massiliense. The sequence continues at coordinate 1,295,962 of NZ_LN876587.1, forward strand.
CATCTTCTACCCTTTCTTCTACAAGTATATCATAAATATTTCCTGTTTTATGACTATTTTTCTGAAATGAAATATCTTTTTGTATATTCATAATTTCATCTCTTCTTTGCTCTTTTATACGTTCATCTATTTGATCATTTAATTTTGCTGCTGATGTATCCTCCTCTTGAGAATAAGTAAATACCCCTAATCTATCAAACTCTATATTTTGTACAAATTCCTTTAATTCTTCAAATTGTTCCTTTGTTTCTCCTGGAAAACCTACAATTAAAGAAGTACGTATATGGATATCTTTTATATTTTCTCTTAAATTTCTTATAACTTTTAAAATATGTTCTTTATTTGTTTTTCTATTCATTTTCTTTAAAATATCATCATTACAATGTTGTATAGGAATGTCTAAGTATTTGCATATTTTATCTTCTTTTGCAATTACATCTATTAATTCATCTGTAATTTTATCAGGATAACAATATAGTACTCTAACCCATTTTAAATTTTCTATTTTACACAATTCTTTTAATAATTGAGGCAATCTACATTCTTTATATAAATCTATTCCATAATAAGATGTATCTTGAGCAATTAAAATAATCTCTTTTACACCATTTTGAACCATATTTTTTGCTTCATTTACAATGTCCTCAATTTTTCTACTTCTATATTTCCCTCTTAATTTTGGAATAATACAATAAGTACATAAATTGTCACAGCCTTCTGCTATTTTTAAATACCCAGTATAATGAGGCGTACTTAAAATCCTAGGAAGGTCTTCTGAAATAGCAATATTTATATTTCCTGATTTTAAAATTCTTTCTCCTTGTAAAGCTTCATGAATTACTTTTATAATCTCTGGATAATTTCCTGTTCCTATGACAGCATCTGCTTCTGGAATTTCTTTTAATAAATCTTTTGCATATCTTTCTGCTAAACATCCTGCAACTACTAATACTTTGCAATTTCCTTCTTTTTTTAGAGTTCCTAATTCTATAATTGTATCAATAGATTCTTTCTTTGCTGCATCAATAAATCCACAAGTATTGACAATAATCACATCTGCCTCGTACGCATCACTTGTTAATATAAAATTATATTCTTTTAATAATCCCATCATTACTTCTGAATCTACTAAATTTTTAGAACATCCTAATGACTCTATAAACACCTTCAAATCCATTTTTGTACTCCCTTCTAATGGTTCAATGTATTTTTTATAAATTCTTTTAATTTCGTTACTGCTTCTTTTATATATTTATATTCTATAACTAAATCATATTCATATTGTTCAATAGAATACTTATAAAGTGGATCATAATAATGCTTCATTAAATATTCAATCACATAAGAATAATTTTTTTCATCCACTTTTTGTATCAACGTGTCTACCCATTTATTTCCCAATCTCTTTCTTAAGTGATCCAAAGATTTTTTTATTTTTTCATGATTTTGATCTAGATGATGGATATAATCTTTTAAAATCACATTCACTCTATTTTCTAGATTGGTTTCAATAAGAATATGATACTTTTGCATCATATGATGATATAAATGATCAGGTATTTGTACATTCCCTATTCTCTTACTTTCACTTTCAATAAAAATATAAGATTCTTTGAAAGAATGCATCTTATGAAACAATAAAGATTCAAAGTTTTTTTGTGATGGAGGTTTTTTTTCAAAAACTAGATCTCCAAAAACAGAACCACTATTTTGAGCCATCTCCTCAAGATTTAATATAGGAATATCTTCTTTTTTTAATTCCTCAAGAATATGGGTTTTTCCCACACCTGTCACTCCATGAAGTACAATAAAATGATATTTTAAAATATCATTTTCTAAATAATTGATTACATGTCTTCTATACCCTTTATATCCATCTTTTAATTGATAAATATTAGGAATATCTAACATACTTAATAAATTACATACAGATCTGCTTCTCATTCCACCTCTCCAGCAAAATATAATAATATAATCATATTCTTTACTATATGCTCTTATGGTTTCATAAAGGTTAGGAAGCTTATGGGATACTAAATTAAGCCCTGTAACTGTTGCTTTGTCTTTGCTTTCTTTTTTGTAAATGGTTCCTATAATAGCTCTTTCTGAGTCATCTAATATAGGAATATTTATGGCTCCTAAAATGGTTCCATCTTCATATTCAGATGGAGAACGAACATCGATAAATAGTGTTTTTTCTAATGCTAGTGCTTCTTTTATGTCTATTACTGTAAACAATTTTATCCCTCTATTTCTATGATATGGATTGATTTTTTATTTCTTCAAATTCTTCTTTAGATACTAAAACATCTCTAGGCTTACTTCCTACGTGTTCTCCTACAATACCCCTCTCCTCCATAGCATCAATTAATCTTGCCGCTCGATTATATCCTATTCTAAATCTTCTTTGAAGCATGGATATGGAAGCTTGTTGAGTATCTATGATTAATTCTATTGCATCTTTTAATAATTCATCTACCTCTTCTTCACTCACCATGTTATTTTCTAGTTTCTCAATAATATCATTTTCGTATTCAGGAACCTTTGTCTGGCCTTTTACAAATTCTACTATTCTTTCTACTTCATTGTCTGAAATGAAGGCTCCTTGTACTCTTACAGGTTTAGCTTCTCCTACTGGATAAAAGAGCATATCTCCTTTTCCTAAAAGCTTTTCTGCTCCTCCCATATCTAATATAGTTCTAGAATCTGCTTGTGAAGAAACGGCAAAGGCAATACGAGATGGAATATTTGCTTTAATGACACCTGTAATTACATCTACAGAAGGTCTTTGAGTTGCGACAATCAAATGAATTCCAGCAGCCCTAGCCATTTGAGCCAACCTACAGATAGAATCCTCTACTTGACCTGGGGCTACCATCATAAGATCTGCTAATTCATCAATGATAATTACTACTTTAGGAAATAAATCTTTACATTCATTTTTCATTTTCTCATTATAGCTATTAATATCTCGTACATTATTTTCTGCAAATTGTTTGTATCTATTTGTCATCTCAGAAACTGCCCAGTTTAATGCACTAGATGCCTTTTTAGGATCTGTAACAACGGGAATTAGAAGATGAGGAATTCCATTGTAATTATTTAATTCTACTACTTTCGGATCTACTAACAAAAGTTTTACTTCATCAGGAGTAGCTTTATAAAGTATACTTGTAATTAAAGTATTAATACAAACACTTTTTCCAGAACCTGTTGCTCCCGCTATAAGCATATGGGGCATTTTAGACAAATCCGCTGTAATAGGATTTCCTGCAATATCCTTACCCAAAACAAAAGTTAACTTAGAAGAACTATTTTGAAATTTTTCACTTTCTAATACTTCTCTTATGGTTACAGGTGATACTTCTTCATTTGGAATTTCTATTCCTACAGCAGCTTTTCCTGGAATAGGAGCTTCAATTCGAATATTAGATGCTGCAAGATTTAAGGCAATGTCATCAGATAAATTTACAATTCTACTTACCTTTACACCTGGACTTGGTTGTATTTCATATCTAGTAATAGTAGGCCCTTTACTAACCTGCACCACCTTTGCTTCTACTCCAAAGTTTTCAAGAGTTTCTTCTAGTATTTTTGCTTTATGAAGAATATCTTTTTTATCATTTTTATTATTTGTAATAACAGGATCCTTTAACAAGTCAAAGGAAGGTATTTCATATTCAATATCTGTTTTTTCACTATTTTGAATATGAATGTCCATTTCTTGTTCCTCATTTTCACATTCTTTTTTAGGTAAATCTATTACAGGTAAATCTTCTTTTTTTGTATCTATGTGATCTTGTGCTTCTCTTGTAAAATCTAATATTTTTATTTTTTCATCTAAATTTGTATTTTCTTTCACAACGGATTTTATATCATCTTGTACTTTTTTTGTAGATTTATCTTTTTTCTTAGATGGCTTTTTCTCTCCATTTGGCACTTGAATAAATTCCAAAATAGTTTTTCCTATGAAAGAAATCACCTTCACAAATATTTGTTTTATATTCTTAAGCAAATGTACTAAAGACATTTTTGTCATAATCATAAAGGCAATCATCATGATTGTAACCACCACTACATAACTTCCATTCACTCCTAAAAGTTTAATCCCTATAGATGCAAATATGCTTCCAATCACTCCTCCTCCACTTCCTATAACTCCCCTCTCATAAAAAAGCTTTATACTTTCAAGTCCCATTTGAGAGGGTACTTCATTGAGTCCATAAATTCCATAAAGAATTACATAGCTTAAGTATAGAACAAGTGCAGAACATTTTGATCTTTGATCAAAATGAATAGATTTTCCAACCATAGAAAATACACCTAAAAACACAATAAAATAAGGTAATATATAGGCAGGAAAAGATAATAAGCCCTTTAAAATAGATTGTATCCACTTGCCTAATTTTCCTGCTGACTCTGTCTGTAAACTAATCATCATGAGTATTCCTATAGAAATAGTAAACAAGGATATAATTTCATTTTTTAAAATAGACTTCTCAACAGTTTTCTTACTTGTTCTTTTCCTTCTTCCCATTTATTTTCCCTCCCCCATTCATATATGATTAGAAAAAGCACAGATGAACTGTGCCTTAAAGCAATACATGTAATAAAGACAACTCTTCCAATAGAATGAAAATAAAAAGTGTTAATACTTATGATTAACACTTTAACATTGCTATTATAACATATGCTTATAAATTATTCTATTGCAATTTCTTTTGGATCCCTTCTCTTTGTGCTTTATTGATTTGTATCAATTCTTTTAATTTTTCCATTGCATCATATAATCCCCCTATTTCATCAATCAATCCTACCTCTACTGCTTCTTTTCCAATGAGAATCGTACCTACATCATTTGCAATCTCATCTGTCTCATTCATTAAATCCAGAACTTTTTCTCTAGGCACTTTAGATGTTCTAGTAATAAATTGAATAATTCTTTCTTGCATCTTTTGAAAATACTTAAAAGTTTGAGGAACTCCAATCACAAGGCCATTCATTCGAATAGGATGTATAGTCATGGTAGCAGTTTGAGCAATAAATGAATAATTGCTTGCGGTAGCTAATGGCACTCCTATACTATGTCCACCTCCTAATACTAATGATACTGTAGGCTTTGACATGGTAGAAATCATCTCTGCAATAGCAAGCCCTGCTTCTACATCTCCTCCTACTGTATTTAAAACTGTAATCATGCCTTCAATGTTTGGATTTTCTTCTACTGCTATGAGTTGGGGAATAATGTGCTCATATTTTGTTGATTTGGTTTGAGGTGGTGCTACAGCATGTCCTTCAATTTGACCAATAATAGTTAAATAATGAATATTATTTGGGATACTAGGAATTTCATGAGTCCCTACATTTTTTATATTCTCAAGTTTAGGATCCATAGTAAGTTTTGGACTCATATCAGGTAGTATATTGGGCTCCGTCTGAATAGAAGGCATTTCAGTTCCACTATATATATTTTTCATTTTTTCACGCCTTTCTTAATGATAGTTGTTTTCTTATATTATTTTTTCCAATAACAAAGTCTTTATTCGAAAGATTTATTAAGTAAACTTTGCTAAAATACATTTAGGAAATTATGAAAATAAAATTTATCAATAGAACATAATTTTCTAGTGAACAAAAAAACTACTATACCTTTGATATAGTAGTTTAGAATATTAAAAATTATTTATTTAAAAAGATGAAACTCTTTATGCAAAGCATTTACAGCTCGTTGCGTATCTATATCTTTTACTAAACAAGATATGGTCGTATGAGAGTCTGAGGTTTGTAAAATTTTTATATGATGAGAAGATAAAGCTTTTACAATTTTAGCCATCACTCCTGGTACACCTCTCATTTTATGACCTACAGCTGTAATTTTGCTACAATTTTTTTCAATATGAAAATCAAAATGATTTTCTCTAAGAACTTTCTCTATTTTTACAAGATTTTTTTCTTCAATGGTAAATACTTTTTTATCAATAAAAAAATTAATCAAATCTATACTAATATGATTCCTTGTCAATTCATTCATAAGTATTTCATTTTTTTCCATACAATCCTCTACATATACATTCACTTGTGCAATATTATTTTTATGTGCGATAGCAGTCAAAATCTTATCTTCTAAAATATTTTTATTGTATGGATTGGTATAGGTTTCATTATGAAAAATCATAGTTCCTGGTTCATTAGACAATGTACTTTTAATTTTAAGTGGAATATTTCCTCTCTTTGCAATCATTACAGCTTTGGGGTGAACTACCTTTGCACCATATTCAGCCATTTGATAAATTTCATCATATCCTATTTCTTCAATAACTTTGGCTTCTGCTACAAGTCTTGGATCAGCCGTCATAACACCATCTACATCTGTATAGATTTCTACAAATTTAGCATGAAAAGCTTCGCCTAAAATAGCAGCTGTTGTATCACTGCCCCCTCTTCCTAGGGTAGTAATATCTCCCTTCTCTGTGGCCCCCTGAAAGCCTGTTACAACAGGAATATAATCATTTTTTAACAATTCATAGATAGGATTTGTATCTACTTTTAATACCTGTGCATCTCCATAATGGTTGTCTGTAATAATACCAGCTTGATATCCAGTAAGGGCAATCCCTTTATATCCCATGGATTTGATAGTATTTGCCATCATAACAGAAGATATAATCTCTCCACAAGCCATTAAAAGATCTAACTCTCTGCTCTCTTCTTCATAATAGGTATTCCTTGCAAACTCAAGTAACGTATCTGTTGCATAAGGATCTTTATTCCTTCCTATAGCAGATACCACAACAATCGGATATTTTCCTCTATTTTTTGTTTCTATCACTTTCTTTGCTACAGTTTCTCTTAATTCTTTTGTTGCTACAGAAGTGCCTCCAAATTTTTGTATAATAATGTCCATATTTTTCCCTCCAACCATATATCCACCTATATATTAGCACAAATTGATAACATATTCTACACATTTTGATCAACTATTCTATTTTATATTATGATATAAATGGTCTTTTGGGAATGATTTTATCAAAAGTTATAAAAATACTAAAGAGGAAATCTTCTCTTTGATAAATGATCCTCCTCCATTTCAATAATAACCATATCGCTTCCTATTTTTCTTACACAATCCCATGGAATTTCCAAAAAATTTTTATCATGAAAAATGGAGAATTGATTTTTAAAATCTGGTACCAATACAGCTTTAATTTTTCCATTTCTTTCATCAATTAACAAATCTGATTCTGCTAAAATCCCTAATCTTCCCCCATCATTTAAGTTGACAATCTCTTTTCCTCCTAATTTACTAAGCCTCATTTTTATTCCCCTTTCCCTTTAGTTTTGTGAGTCTTAGTTTATATTATTTTATAAAAGCATATATTATTCCTCTGAAACCCCTGTATGTCCAAATCCTCCTGTTCCTCTTTTTGTATTCTCTAGCACATCTACTTCTTCCCATGAAATTTGTTCATATTTACAAATCACTAATTGAGCAATTCGATCCTTAGGATGAATATAAAAATCTTCCTCTCCCCAATTGATCAGTAAAACTTTAATTTCTCCTCTATAATCACTATCTATAGTTCCTACTCCATTGACTAAACCAATTCCATATTTTACAGCTAGTCCACTTCTTGCACGAACTTGAGCTTCTAATCCTTTAGGAAGTTGTATAGCTATACCTGTTGGAATAAGCATTCGTTGTCCTGGTTTTATAGTAATCGACTCTTTTAGATCTGCACGTAAATCCATCCCAGCTGACCCCTGCGTTTCATATTTAGGTAATAAATTTTTATCTTCAAGTTTTATTTTAACTTTATACATTCTTTTTCCTCCTCTATAAATGAAAAGACATTAGCATAATGCTAACATCTTAAAATGTTGATAAGTTGCATTTCAGCAAAGTTATAAAAATAAGGAACAATTATTGAGAATTTGTGAAAATATAGAATAAGGAAGAAAATTATTAGCATTATACTGTTTGAGCATAGCGAGTTTATAATGCTATTTTCGATTATTTCTATATATTTTCCAAATTTGAAAATTTAGTGACATTTTTTATAACTTTATCTGTAAAATCCAACATTAGCATCATACTAACATCTTAAATTTTCAAAATTTATATTTTTATCTGTATTCCCAATCATCGAAACTGCAACTTCATCAAATGAAAAAATATGATCAATCACCCTTTTTACATCTTCAATAGTCACATCATCTATTTTTTTCATAATTTCTTTAGGAGAATAAATTTTATTTAAAAACAATTCAGATTTTCCTATAGATAACATTCTACTACTGGTACTTTCTAGTCCTAAAATATAATTTCCTTTTAATTGCTCTTTAGACTTTTGAAGTTCTTCCTCTGTTAAACCCATTCTTTTCATATTTTTCCCTTCTTCTTGAATGAGTCTTAAAACTTCATTAAATTGAGATGGATTCACTCCTGCATAAATAGTAAATAGCCCTACATCCTCATAAGATGAAAGATAAGAATACACAGAATAGGCCAGTCCCTTATCTTCTCTAATATTTTGAAAAAGTCTAGAACTCATGCTTCCTCCAAAAACTGTATTAACCAAAAGAAGAGGATAATGATCCCTATTATTTATAGGTACTCCCTCTACACCCATACATATATGGATTTGTTCAATATCTTTATGCTTGATGGATTTAGTTTTTATAATCCTAGGAGGATTTGTTATACAAGATGAACGACTGGTATTTTTAAAATTCTTGCATTTTTCTTCTAATAAACTTAAAATTTCTTCTTCATTGAAGTTTCCTACAATAGAAATTACTATGTTTTCAGGTATATAATGATCATTCATATATTTTATAAGCAGATCCCTATGAAAACCATTAACCGTTTCTTTAGTTCCTAAAACTGGGAACCCCAAAGAATGTCCTTGAAATATTGTTTTAGCTAATAAATCATGTACATCATCTTCTGGAGAATCTTCATACATATTGATTTCCTCTAAAACTACACTTTGTTCCTTTTTAATTTCTTCAGGATCAAATACAGAATGAAACAACATATCTGTTAATACATCTATAGCAATATCCATATGTGTATCTAAAACTTTTGCATAATAACAAGTACATTCTTTACTTGTAAATGCATTGAGTTGTCCTCCTATATCATCAATAGCCTTGGCAATATCTTTCGCTGTTTTATTTTTTGTTCCTTTAAAAAGCATATGCTCAATAAAATGAGTAATGCCATTATTCTCAATATTTTCATCTATAGATCCTGTCTTTACCCAAAATCCTATAGATACAGAACGCACATGGGAAATTTTTTCTAAAACAACCCTTACGCCATTGCTTAATTTATATTTTTGATACATCTTATCCTCCTGTTTACATTAGTGAATGACATATAGTTATTATAATGTAGTAAGAAGGAATAATCAAGAATAACCCAATTTACTTTTCATTTAAGAGTTCTGATATGGTTCCTATTTTGATTCCTTCATTTTTAATCTGTTCGATCAAAGAAGGCAGTGCTTCTACCGTTGCTGGTTTTGGATGCATGAGTAAAATAGCTCCTTTATGAGGTTTTTTCATAACCCTATTAATAATTACATCTTTTGTAGATCCCTCTTTCCAGTCAATTGTATCTACACTCCATAAAATTGTTTGATATCCAAGTTCCTTTGCTACTTTTAAAGTAGTTTCATTATAATCTCCTGATGGAGGTGCAAAATAGATAGGTTTTTTCCCTAATATATTCATGATCACATCTTCTGTCTTTTTTATTTCTCTATAATTTTCTTCTTTGCTTATCTTACTATGCATTTTATGGCTATACGCATGACTGCCAATTTCGTGTCCTTTTTCATGAATCAATTTAAGCATTTGAGGATTATTATGTGCCCATCTACCAGATACAAAAAAAGTAATATGCATTTGTTCTTTTTCAAAGATCTCTAGCATTTTACCAATCTCTTCTGTTCCCCAGTCCACATTACAAGTAAATGCCATCTTTGTACTGTCTTCATGTCCACTTCGAATAGGTTCTTCTACATTACTCATAACAAATGTATCTGTATTATTATATAAATAAAAGAATGAAAAAATAATAAATATGAATAAACTAAAAAGAAAAATCATACATTTTTTTCTAGACAATATGTATATCTTCATATGCCACTACCCCCTTTTCCAATAGAAGCATATTCAGCTTTTCAAAATTTATTCAACCATTTTCTATTTAAAATGAAATTTTTCCTAATTAAAAAAACATAAACCCATTTGGTTTATGCTTTCTAGTCTTGTTTTTGTTCTTGGTTTTCTTCTTCTTTAGCTTCTTCATCTTGTAATAGAACTTTCCTAGATAAATTAATTCTTCCTTGTTTATCAATTTCTATTACTTTAACTTGTACTTCATCTCCTACTTTTAAAACATCTTCAACTTTAGGAATTTTTTCTTTAGCAATTTGAGAAATATGTAATAACCCTTCTTTTCCTGGAAGGATCTCTACAAAAGCACCAAAATTTAAAATTTTGATTACTTTTCCTAGATAAATTTCTCCAACTTGTGCTTCTTTTACAATTCCCTCAATAATTTGTACAGCTTTGTTTCCATCTTCCATATTAGATGCTGTAATAAATACTCTTCCATCATCTTCAATATCAATTTTTACATTTGTTTCTTCTATAATTTTACTAATTACTTTTCCACCTGCTCCAATGACATCTCTTATTTTATCAGGATCAATATGAATATGAATAATTCTTGGAGCATAAGGAGAAAGTTCTTCTCTTGGTGTAGTAATTGCTTCACTCATTTTATCTAAAATATGTAATCTTCCTTTTCTAGCTTGTTCTAGTGCTCTTTGAAGGATTTCTTTATCGATTCCATGAATTTTTATATCCATTTGGATAGCAGTTACACCATCTTTTGTTCCTGCTACTTTAAAATCCATATCTCCTAAAAAGTCTTCCATTCCTTGAATATCACTTAAAATAGCTACATTATTCTCTTCTTTAATAAGTCCCATTGCAATTCCTGCTACAGGTGCTGAAATAGGTACTCCTGCATCTAATAAAGCTAACGTACTTCCGCATACAGATGCTTGAGATGTACTTCCGTTAGAACTTAATACTTCAGATACTAGTCTGATTGTATAAGGGAACTTTTCCTCTGATGGAATAACAGGTTCTAACGCTCTTTCAGCTAATGCACCATGACCAATTTCTCTTCTTCCTGGTCCTCTTAAGAATCTTGCTTCTCCTACACTATAAGGTGGGAAATTATAATGATGCATATATCTTTTAGATTCTTCTACTCCAAGACCATCTATTACTTGAGCATCTCCTATAGCACCAAGTGTTGCCACTGTTAAAACTTGTGTTTGTCCTCTTGTGAAAAGTCCTGTTCCATGAGTTCTCGGAAGAATAGAAACTTCAGAAGATATAGGTCTTATTTCTTCTGCACTACGATTATCTGGTCTGATTCCATCTTTCGTAATCATTGCTCTTACTTGTTCTTTTGTAATTTGATATAAAGTTTCTGATACATCCTTTAAATCATCTGGATACTTTTCTGCAAAATATTCTATTGTCTCTGCTTTTACTGCATCCATATTTTCATTTCTCTCTAATTTATCTACTGTTTTAATAGCAGAAAGCATTTTTTGTGTAGCAAATTCTCTTACTTCTTTTTCTATTTCTTCATTTACTTTATATAACTCAACTTCTATTTTTTCTTTTCCAACTTCTTTTACAATATCTTCAATAAACGCTACAATCTTTTTAATCTCTTCATGGGCAAATAAAATTCCCTCTAGCATAGTTTCTTCTGGAATAATATCTGCTCCTGCTTCTACCATCATAATTGCATCTTTTGTTCCTGAAACTACTAAATGCATTTGGCTTTTTTCTCTTTGTTCTAAAGTAGGATTGATGATAAATTCTCCATCTATTAATCCTACTATTACAGATCCTGTAGGTCCATCAAAAGGAATATCAGATATAGATAAAGCAACAGAAGATCCAATCATTGCTACAACATCTGGAGTAGAATCTTGGTCTACAGATAAGACTGTAGCTACAACCTGTACATCATTTCTAAATCCTTTAGGAAATAATGGACGAATCGGTCTATCTATTAGTCTAGATGTTAAAATAGCTTTTTCTGTAGGTCTTCCTTCTCTTTTAATAAATCCTCCTGGGATCTTTCCAACAGAATATAATCTTTCTTCATAATCTACACTTAGTGGGAAAAAGTCTATCCCTGTCTTTGGCTCAGATGAAGCAACTGCTGTTACTAACAATACTGTATCTCCATATCTAAGTAGTGCTGAACCATTTGCTAGTTGTGCAACTTTTCCAACTTCTACGGTTAAAGTACGATTTCCTATGGTAGTTTGAAATTTTCTTTCCATATTATCCCTCCTCTTTATTTATTATAATTCTCCACATTCATATTATTCCCTACACATTAAAGAAAAATTCTTTTATGGGTACATAAAAATTCGCATGTTCCTATCGGAACTGCTCATGGCGCCAACGAAATCTTTTCATTTCATTTAAGATTTCCGTTGCTTAAAATTTAATGAAAATCTAATTTTCTTAAATTATACAACATTTATTCATTTATATAATTTCTTAAATAATAAAACAATAGAGCGGGAAAACCCGCTCAATAATGATTACTTTCTTAGACCTAGTTTTTGAATGATACTTCTATATCTTTCAATATCTCTGTCTTTAAGATAGTTTAATAAATTTCTTCTTTTACCTACCATTTTTAAAAGTCCACGACGTGAATGGTGATCTTTTTTGTGAATTTTTAAGTGCTCATTTAATTCATTAATTCTGTTAGTAAGTAAAGCAATTTGTACCTCTGGAGAACCTGTATCAGATTCATGTACTTTGTATTCCCCAATGATGGTTTGTTTTTGATCTTTGTTCATTGTCATAAGTTTTACACCTCCATTATTTTTACATCCCCATAAGCCAAGTACTACGTAGGAGAATCGTACTACATAGCATACGGTTCTTACAACTTAAAATTGTATCACACTACTACTTTCTTGTAAAGAACAAAGTATTTCTATATATTAAAAAAGTTTTTAGCTTCTTTTATATCTTTATTCACCTGAATAATTAAATCATCAATACTTGTATGACGCACTTCGTTTCTAGCCTTTTGAAAGAATAAAATTTCTATTTTCTTTTCATATAGATTTCCTTCAAAATTTATAATATGAGTTTCTACTCCAATAGGATTTTCTCCTAGTGTAGGTTTAGAACCTACATTTGTAATACTATTATAAATTTTGTCATCTACAATAGTCTTTGTAAAATAAACACCAGGACTAGGAATGACAAATTCTTTCTCAGGAGCTATATTGGCTGTTGGAAAACCAAATTTCTTTCCATTATTCTTTCCATGAATCACTTTTCCTAAAATAGAATAATTTCTTCCTAAAAATAAATTTGCTCTTCCTATATTTCCATCTTTTATATATTCTCTAATTTTTGTACTACTTAGTACTTCATTTTGTATTTCTACAGCATTTACAACCATTAGATCATACTCATATTGATCTTTTAACTGTTGAAGAAGTTTTGCGTCTCCTTGAGCTTTATATCCAAAATGATAATCAAATCCTACAACTGCATAAGACATTTTAAGTTCATCTTTTAATATCTCTTTAATAAAACTCTCTGGTAGTAAACTTCTTTGATATTCATCAAATTTTACACAAACTGTATAGTCCACACCAAGTTCCGATAAAATCATAAATTTTTTATCATCTGGCATAATTCTTTTGGGCGAACCTGCTTCTTGTGTTAAATTTCGTGGATGATTTTGAAAAGTATACACAACACTTTTCAATCCATTTTTTTTGCAAATATCCACCAAATTCACAATCAAAGCTTGATGCCCTATGTGTACCCCATCAAAACTTCCTAGTGCCACTCCAGTATGAAAATCTATATGAAAATTCTTTAGTGAATCAATTATTTCCATAATATTTCCCCTTTAGTTAAAAACTCTATGAACACGAATATAAAAATTAGATTCGTTTTTAATTTCTCCTAATCCTACAAATTTATTTTCAACATATAATCTTACCATTTCATCACTAGCTAGGGAATCATACGAAAGTATATTTTTCATATACATATCATTTCCATTCATTAAATATTTTTTAGATTCTTCCCGAATATCAATCCTTGGGAGATATTTTAGGGGTTCATCTAAGGGAATTAAAACTTTAGACTTTATTTCCTCTAAAGACATATTCTCTAACTCTTCTAATGAAATAGACTGATTTAAATGAAACTTTCCACTTTGTGTTCTAAGAAGAAAAGACATATATGCTCCACATCCTAGTAGATTTCCAATATCTTCACACAAAGACCTTACATATGTTCCTTTAGAGCATAATACATCAAATAAAATAACATTTTCACCTATATTCAAAATATCCAGTTCATAAATCATTACTTTTCTTGCTTTTCTTTCTACTTCTTTTCCTTCTCTTGCAAGTTCGTATAATTTTTTACCTTTATGTTTTAGAGCAGAATACATAGGAGGGATTTGATTGATCTCTCCTTTAAAAGATGAAAATGCTTTTATAATCTCTTCCTTTGAAACTTCTACTGGTCTTTGATGAATGACTTCTCCCCATCGATCTTGGGTATCTGTATTTTTTCCTAATGTCATTTCACATCTGTATTTTTTCGTATCATTTAAAAGATATTGACTAATTTTAGTAGCTTCTCCTATACAAATAGGCAAAACTCCTGCTGCCATAGGATCTAATGTCCCCGTATGACCTACTTTTTTCACATTTAATCTTTTTTTTATAAAATATACAACATCATGAGATGTCATATGAGGTGGTTTTAAAACATTGATAATTCCCTTCAATTTATCACCTACAAATAGTTTTTGACTACTTCTATCACTTGTTGTTTTGCACAATCTATGTGATCATAAATAGTACACCCTGAAGCTTTTTTATGGCCGCCCCCATGAAAGTTTTGTGCAATTTTACTTACATCCACATTATATTTTGATCGAAATCCAACTTTTATTTCACATTCATTCATTTCTTTGAGTAAAATGCCTACTTCTACTCCTTGAATATCCCTTGCATATTCAATAAACCCGTCTATATCCTCTACTCTTGCGTTATGCTTTTTAAGAATATCTTGTGTAATAGACAAGACAGCTACTCGATCATTGAAATAAAAAGATAAAGTATTTAAAACATCTCCTAAAAGCTTTACTTTATATAAAGGTTTATTTTGATAAAGTTGTGTATTGATAAAATTTAAATCAATATGATTCTCTAGCAATGAAGCTGCTATGCGATGGGTTTGAGAAGAAGTATTATCATACTTAAAGCTTCCTGTATCTGTAGATAATCCAGTATATAGACATGTGGCAATTTCTTTTGTCATAGAAATTTTAAAATCTTTTATTAAATCATAAATTACTTCTGCAGTTGCTGCCGCATCTGAATATACCATATTATACCTAGCAAAATAGGTGTTGGTGATATGATGATCTATATTTAAACTGTTTATATCATTTTTGATCCACTTCACTCGTTCTCCTAGCCGATCTACATCACTACAATCTACACTAATTACAAGATCATATTCAAAATACTCGGGTAAATTTTTGTAAATTTTTACATAATTTAAAAATTGAATATTAGATGGGATTTCTTCATCTAATAAAATATATGGATCTTTTTTCATTTCTTTTAACGCTAGGCAAAGAGCCATAGAAGCACCTATTGTATCTCCATCAGGAAGAATATGCGGAAGGATTATAATCTTATTAGATTTGTCAATCACCTCTAATATACAATTAAGGGCATCATTTTTATTCATTTTCTTCTTCCTTTTTATTGATTTTATGAATTAAATCTGATATATAAAGTCCTTTTTGTATAGATTCATCTAACTGAAATACAGGTTCTGGCGTATATCTTAATTTTAAGCTTCTTCCAATCTCTTTGCGTACAAAGCCTGCAGCACTTTTAAGGGCTGTTATAGTGTCTTGTTTTTCTTCCTCTGAACCATAGACACTAATAAAAATATTTGCGTATCTTAAATCTCTAGTTACATCTACTTCTACTACACTAGTTAATTTTGATATACGAGGATCTTTTAATTCATGAAGTAACATACTGCTTACTATTTTTTTTACTTCTTCATTTACTCTACTCACTCTTTTATATCCCATATATGAACCACCTTCTATCCTCTTTTTACTTCTTCTATTATATATGGTTCGATGATATCTCCTTCTTTAAGGTCATTATAATTTTCAAGACCTACTCCACATTCATATCCTGTTGCTACTTCTTTTGCATCGTCTTTAAAACGTTTTAAGGAGCTAATTGCACCTTCAAAGATAATAATACCATCTCTTAAAAGTCTTACTTTTGCATTTCTTGCAATTTTTCCTTCTTGTACGTATGCTCCTGCAATAGTACCTACTCCAGGAACTTTAAATGTAGCTCTTACTTCTACTTTTCCTAAAACTACTTCTTTATATTCAGGATCAAGCATACCTTTCATAGCTGCTTCTATATCTTCAATAGCTTCATAGATAATTCTATATGTTCTTAGATCTACATTCTCATTTTTTGCTAAATGCTCTACCATTGAAGATGGTCTTACATTAAATCCAATAATAATAGCATTAGAAGCTGATGCAAGCATAATATCTGATTCTGTAATAGTTCCTACTCCACCATGAATCATTTTTACTTTTACTTCATCATTGCTTAATTTTAATAATGATTGCTTTACAGCCTCAACAGATCCTTGTACATCAGCTTTTACAATAACATTTAATTCTTTTACATTTCCTTCTTGGATTTGTTTGAATAAATCTTCTAAGGAAACTTTTGCAGTAGCATTTAAATTTTCTTCTCTTATCTTTGCGCGTCTTTTTTCTACAATTTGACGTGCGATTTTATCTTCTTTCACTGCATGAAATAAATCTCCTGCTTGTGGTACATCTGAAAGTCCTAAAATCTCTACAGCAGTTGCAGGACCTACTTTTTTAATATTTTTTCCTTTATCATTAATCATGGCTCTAATTCTTCCATAAGAAGCTCCTGCAACTAGGGAATCTCCAACCTTCAATGTTCCATTTTGTACAAGAATAGTAGCTACAGGACCACGACTTTTATCTAGTTTTGCTTCAATAACTGTACCCAATGCTAATTTTTTTGGATTTGCCTTTAATTCTAACATTTCTGCTACAAGAAGAATCATTTCTAATACATTTTCAATACCTTCTCCAGTTTTAGCAGAAACAGGTACAGAGATTACATCTCCACCCCATTCTTCAATTAAAATACCATTTTCAGATAATTCTTGTTTCACTCGATCTGGATTTGCTCCTGGCTTATCCATTTTATTAATGGCTACAATAATCGGAACGTCAGCAGCTTTCGCATGGCTGATAGCTTCTATGGTTTGAGGCATCACTCCATCATCTGCTGCAACTACTAAAATTGCAATATCTGTAATACTCGCTCCTCTAGCTCTCATAGATGTAAATGCCTCATGTCCTGGTGTATCTAAAAAGACTATTTTTTTGCCATTTACCTCTACCTCTGAAGCTCCTATATGTTGTGTAATTCCACCTGCTTCTCTATCTGTCACATGAGTATTTCTAATAGCATCTAAAAGAGAAGTTTTACCATGGTCGACATGACCCATTACAGTAATCACTGGTGGTCTTTCTTTTAAATCTTCTGGTCGATCTGGCGTTTCTTCAAATTCAAATTCTACCTCTTCTTTTTCTTCTTTTTGAACTTCTATTCCAAATTCTAGCGCAATAGAAGCTGCAGCATCAAAATCAATTTGTTGATTGGCAGAAGCAAAAACTCCCATACCAATTAACTTCGTAATAACTTCTGAAACATTTTTTCCTATTTGATCTGCAAATTCCTTTACTATAATAGTTTCTGGAATCTGAATCTTCTTTTCTTCTACTTTTTCTACTTTTTCTATTTCTTCTTTTTGCACTTCTTTTTCTTTTTTTGGTTTTTCAGTTGTTTTATTTTTCACAGTAGGTTTTACCTTTTCACTTTCTTGTTCTGAATTGTCATAAAGTTCTTTCATAACATCTACTATATCTTCCTCTAATGTACTCATATGATTTGTAATTGTAATATCGAGTTCCTCCAATTTGTGAATTAATTCTTTACTTGTAATTCCTAGTTCTTTAGCCAATTGATATACTCTCATTTTTGACATATCTATTCACCCCCCAAGTGATTTGGACATTCCTTTTCGTCTTGAACAAGGGAAAGAATCTTAGTAGCAAATCCTTTATCTTTTATACCATATACGGTCCTGTTTGATTTTCCAACAGCTTTTGATAGGCTTTCTCTATTTGCATAGATGAGAAATGGAATGTTTCTATGGTTTGCCATATCTTTAAACTTCTTTTTTGTATTCTCTGATGCATCTTGTGGAATAATAATTAATTGTATAGCTTTTTTTTTTGCATACAATGTACAAGTATCTTCCCCAGTCACTAGCTGGCCTGAACGCTGAGCTAGACCTAAAAAAGAAAAAATTTTATTTTCCATCCGTAGATAACTCCTCGTATAATCTTTCATAGATTTCATTATCGACTTCTTGCTCAAAGGCTTTGTTTAATGCTTTTTTCTTATGCATTTTTTTTAGACACTCTATATCATTACAGACATAAGCACCTCTTCCAGCAGCTTTCCCTGTTTTATCTAAGTTTATTTCTCCATCTTTAGACTTTACTACACGAATTAACTCCTTTTTTGGCTTAGATATCATGCAACCAATACATTGTCTTAGGGGTATCTTCTTTACTTTCATCTTAAAGTACCTCCTATTCTTCTATTGTATTTCCCATTTCTTTATACTGAGATTCGCTTTTAATATCAATTTTCCATCCAGTTAATTTAGCCGCTAGTCTTGCATTTTGTCCTTCTTTTCCTATAGCCAATGACAATTGATAATCAGGCACTACCACTAAAGCAGTTTTTTCGTTTTCTCTAGGTATAACCTTTAACACTTTTGATGGACTAAGAGCACTTGCAATTAATTCTTCTGGATCATCGCTCCATTTGATAATATCTATTTTTTCTCCTTTTAGCTCATCTACAATAGTCTGAACTCTTACTCCCTTGTGCCCAACACAAGCTCCTACAGGATCCACATTTTCATCTACAGAGTACACAGCAATTTTTGTTCTAGACCCTGCTTCTCTTGAAATACTTTTAATTTCTACTATTCCATCATGAATCTCAGGTACTTCTAATTCAAAAAGTCTTTTTACAAGACCTGGATGAGTTCTAGACACTAAAATTTGAGGTCCTTTTGTTGTCTTTTTTACCTCAACAATATACGCTTTGATTCTATCATTTTGATTGTATACTTCTCCTGGAATCTGTTCTGTAGGTGTAAGCACTGCTTCTGTCTTCCCTAGATTAATAAATGTATTTCCTTTACTAATTCTTTCGACAGTCCCTGTTACAATTTCACTTTCTCTATTCACAAACTCATTGTAGATAATACCTCTCTCAGCCTCTCGAATTCTTTGCACTACTACTTGTTTTGCAGTTTGTGCAGCAATTCTTCCAAAGTTTCTAGGAGTAACTTCTCTTTCTAGTACATCTCCGACTTCATAATTTTTATCTACTTCTTTTGCTTCTTCAACACTTATTTCAAGTAATTCATCCTCCACTTCTTCCACTACATCTTTAAGAGAAAATACACGTACGTCTCCACTTTCTCTGTCAATATACACCTTTACATTTTGGGATGTTCCATAATTTCTTTTGTATCCAGAAATAAGAGCCGCTTCAATGGCTTCAATTAATATATCCTTTGAAACCCCTTTTTCTTTTTCAATTTGATCTAATGCTTCAATAAAATCTCCATTCATCTTTTACACCTCCTTATCAAATCATAACAGACAATTTTACTTTAGCTGTTTTCTCTTTTGGTATAGAGATGATTTGATCTTTACTTGTTTTTACATGAATATGTTCATTCTCTAATGATACTAACTCGGCTTCTATAAGTTTTTGTCCCTCTATAGGTTCATATAAATAAATTTCAATCATTCTTCCTTTATATTTTTCAAAATCTGTATCTTTTTTAAGTGGTCGATCTAACCCTGGAGAAGATACTTCTAAATAATAATTTTGTTCAATAGGATCTATTTCATCTAGTTTTTCACTTAAGAACTCACTCACCATTTGACAATCATCCAAATTTACTCCATCTGCTTTATCTATGTATACTCTTAAAAACCAATTTTGACCTTCTTTTACAAACTCAACATCTACTAACTCTAGTTGTTTTTCATTTGTAAAAGGCAAAATTAATTCTTCTACAATTTCCACAACACGTTTTTTAGCCATTTTATCCCTCCTCGTGACTAAAATTTTATATATTATTATATATACATATTTTTTCGAAAATGTATATATATTATTCTTTAATTAAAAAACTCGCATATTCCTCTTGGAACTGCTTATGGTCTAAGGGAAATCTTTCATTTCATCCAAGATTTCCTAATGCATAAAAAATAAATGAAATAACACGAAAGAGTGGGGTAACTTCCCACTCTTTATGGTAATCACCTATTTATCTATCATTCAGATTATAGCATAACCCTAATTAATATGCAACTCTAAAATAGGGAAAGCTGGTTGGTATCAGGTAGATTGAATAGGCAACCATGATTTTTAAGAGTCTCAATAACTGTTTTTGTAACTTTCGTTCTTTCTCTTATGTCCTCAATAGAAATAAATTCACCATTTTTTCTGGCTTCACAAATGCTTTTTGCTGCATTTTCTCCAACTCCTTGAAGTCCACGAAGAGGAGGAAGTAATTTGCCATCTATAATTTTGAATTGATCTGAATCAGACTTGTATAGATCTACTGGTAAAAACTCAAAACCTCTACAATACATTTCATAAACTACTTCAAGGACTGTGAGTAGATCCTTTTCTTTTTGTGTTAATTGATTATTCGGATCTTCTAATTCCTTAATCTTATCTTTGACAATTTCTTTTCCCTTTATTACTAATTCTGCATCAAAATCTGCAGCTTTTGTAGTAAAGTATGTAGCATAAAATGCCAGAGGATAATGAACTTTAAAATAAGCAATCCTAAAAGACATCATTACATAAGCTACAGCATGTGCCTTTGGAAACATATACTTTATTTTATTACAAGAATCAATATACCACTTTGGTACATTATTTTCTTTCATCAAAGCCTCATCTTCAGGAGTAAGTCCTTTTCCTTTTCTTACTTTTTCCATAATTTTAAAAGATGCTTTAGGAGGTAACCCCTTTAAAATCAAATAATTCATAATGTCATCGCGAGTTGAAATTACATCTTTTAATGTTGCAATATTTTGCCTTACTAGATCTTGTGCATTGTTTACCCATACATCTGTTCCATGGGATAATCCACTGATGCGTACTAGCTCCGCAAAGGTTGTGGGCTTTGTATCCACAAGCATTTGTCTTACAAACTTTGTTCCAAACTCAGGAATTCCCAAGCTTCCTACCTCACATTTAAAAGTATCATCTATAATTTTTAAAGGCTCTGAACTTACAAATATTTTAACGGTCTCTGCATCACCTAGAGGAATATCTTGTGGGTCTACTCCTGTAATATCTTGAAGCATTCTAATGATCGTAGGTACATCATGACCTAATATATCTAGCTTTAATAATCTACCACTAATAGAATGATAATCAAAATGAGTGGTAATCACTCCTGACGACCCATCATTGGCAGGATATTGGATAGGTGTAAAATCGAAAATTTCCTTATAATTAGGAACTACCATAACTCCTCCTGGATGTTGTCCTGTAGTCCTTTTTACTCCTGTACAGCCACTAGACAGTCTTTCTATTTCTCTGTTATTGATAGAAATTTCTCTTTCTTCAAAATATTTTTTCACAAATCCATAAGCTGTTTTCTCTGCAATAGTTCCAATGGTTCCCGCACGAAATACATATCCTTTTCCAAATAACTCTTCTGTATACTTATGAGCATTAGGTTGATACTCCCCTGCAAAGTTTAAGTCTATATCCGGTTCTTTATCTCCTTCAAATCCTAAAAATACTTCAAAGGGGATATCATGTCCATCTTTTAAATAGTCTTCACCGCATACTGGACATTTTTTATCTGGTAAATCTGCTCCACTTCCAATTGACCCATCTGTAATAAATTCTGAATGCTTACATTTTTTACATATATAATGAGGGGGAAGGGGATTCACTTCTGTAATATCACTCATAGTAGCCACAAAAGAAGATCCTACAGAACCTCTAGATCCTACTAAATATCCATCACTTAAAGATTTGGTTACAAGCTTTTGAGCAATTATATACATCACAGCATATCCATTACTAATAATAGAATTTAATTCTCTATCTAGTCTCTTTTTTACAATTTCAGGAATTGGATCTCCATAAATACGAACGGCTTTTTCGTAACACATATTTCTTAAATCTTCTTCCGAACCTTCTATAATAGGTGGATACGTATCATCTGGAATAGGAATAATATTTTCTACTAAATCAGCAATATAATTTGGTCCATTGATTACTACTTCTTTAGCTACTTCCTCTCCTAAATATTTAAATTCTTCTAACATTTCATCAGTGGTTTTAAAATATAGAGGAGCTTGATTGTCTGCATCACTAAAGCCTTGCCCTCCCATTAAAATTCTTCTGTAAACTTCATCATGTGGATCTAGAAAATGAACATCTCCCGTTGCAACAACTGGTTTTTTATATTTCTTCCCTAAAGAAACAATCTTTTTATTCATTTCCTTTAACTCATCTGTATTTTTAACAAGTCCTTTTTCAATCAAAAAATGATTATTCTCTATAGGTTGAATTTCTAAATAATCATAGTATTTTGCAATATCATCTATTTCTTTTTGTGATTTATTTCCAACTAAGCTTTTGTATAACTCTCCTGCTTCACAAGCTGTTCCTATAATGAGTCCCTCTCTATATTTCGACAAAAGAGATTTTGGGATTCTCGGCCTTTTATAAAAATAATCAATATGAGATGAAGAAATAATCTTATATAGATTTTTCAGTCCTATATAATCTTTCACAAGTATAATAATGTGAAAAGTATCTAATTTTTTTACGTCTACTGATTTTTGATACAACTCATTTACTTCATTTAATTTTTCTATTCCTTTTTCTTTTAATAAATCTAAAAACTTTATAAAAATTTCTGCTGTAGCTTGTGCATCATCTACTGCTCTATGATGATTCTCTAAACTTACATTTAATTCTTTTGCAAGTATATTTAATTTATATCTTTTTAAATGAGGAAGTAAAATTTTAGAAAGTCTTAATGTATCAATAATAGGATTATAAAATTCTAAATTCATTCTTCTACAATTTTCTTTTATAAAACCCGTATCAAAACCTGCATTGTGAGCCACTACAGGGTCATCTTTTATAAAATCTAAAAATTTTGGTAAAATTCCCTCAATCGTAGGTTCATTTTTCACCATATTATCTGTAATTCCTGTTAGTTCTACTATTTTAGGGGGTATTGGAATTTGTGGATTGACAAGAGCATTAAACTTTTCAATAATCTCTCCATTTTTTATTCTTACAGCTCCTATTTCAGTAATTTTATCATTTTTGCTAGAAAGCCCTGTCGTTTCAATATCAAATACTACATAAGATTGGTCTAATGTTTTTTGATTTCCTCCAATCACTATAGGTTCTCCATCATTTACAAGATAGCCTTCTACTCCATAAATGACTTTTATATCATTCTTTTTTGCAGCTTCCATAGCTTCAGGAAAAGCTTGTACAACACCATGATCTGTAATGGCAATAGCTTTGTGTCCCCATTCTTTTGCTCTCTTTACAATGCTTGAAGTAGAAGATACTCCATCCATAGCACTCATTTGTGTATGAACATGAAGTTCTACTCTTTTTTGCTCTCCATAGTCTTTTCTTATCTTGGCTTGTGATTTTAAAATATCCTTTGCCATAATCACAATTTCTCTTGAAAAAGTGTCATATCTAGCTTCTCCTCTTACTTTTACATAGTTACCTTTTCCTAGTCCTGTTACAAGTCCTTCTAATGCTTCTTTTTTAACAAATAATTTTACTGCAATAGAACCTTTATAATCTGTAATACTAATTACACCTAAACTTTTTCCATTCTTTAATTCTCTCCACTCTACATCAAATATTTCTCCTTCTATAGAAACAACACCTGATTCTTCATTAACAGTAGGTATGTATACAATAGAATCATTAAATTTTTTACCTAAAATCACAGATTCATTAGATATAGATTTTTTTGTTTCTTTTGTAGGAGCTAATTCTACCTCATTCATAATATTTTCAATTAAAACTTTAGTTTCCTCTTCTTTTTCTTTTATATACTCATCTAAATTTTCATTTTGGCATTTATTATTTTGTTTAAAGATTACCTGAATTTTTTGGTGAAATTCTGATTCAATCAAATGCTCAATCAAATCATCTATCTTTTTTTCTTTTAAAGTCTCTATTCCCATCTCATCATATATATCTATAGACAATACTTCTTGATTCCAATGAAAGACTGCTTCTTTTAACCAACCTAGTGCACATGGATTGATTTTCTTAATATAATAAATAATATTTTTCCAATAAGTATTTATATTGCTTTCATCTATTTTCATATTTCTATAGGACATATTCAATTGAATATCTTTTACAAAAGGAATATTTTGCTTGATGTTTTTTATAACATTTTCTAATAAAGATTGATCCACTAAATGATCTGAATATAGTGAAAAACTAAGAATCTTCTCTTCTTTATGATAAAGTATTTTCTCTACATATGGATTCTCCTTTAATATAACATGAGAAGCAATATGACTAATTGCTTCACTTAAAAGCTTATTCACTTTCATCCCCCTTTCCTAAATCTATGTTTCATTTAACTAAAAGAGGAATTACATTTTCATAATTTCTTCCATAAGCACTTTTTCAATTTCACTTTCTTCAATTTTTTTGATGATTTGTCCTTTTTTAAATAAAAGAGCAGATGACTTTCCTCCTGCAATTCCTATATCTGCATCTTTTGCTTCTCCTGGTCCATTAACAGCACATCCCATAATAGCAACTGTTATATTTTTATTGATACCTTCTAATCTTTTTTCTATTTGATTAGCTAAAGAAATTAAATCAATTTGACATCTTCCACAAGTAGGACAAGATATGATTTTAACTCCGAAGTCTCTTAATCCTATTGTCTTTAGAATTTCTCTTCCTACCTTTATTTCTTCTGTAGGATCTCCTGTTAGCGAAATTCTTAATGTATCTCCAATTCCATCTAATAACAATGCCCCTACTCCAATAGATGATTTTATGGTTCCACTTTTTATTGTTCCTGATTCTGTTACTCCTATATGTAGAGGATAATCTATCTCTTGTGATATTAAACGATACGCCTCTAGTGTTAATTTTAAATCAGAAGCTTTTAAAGAAACTACCGTATCATAAAATTTCAATTTTTCCAATATCTGAATATGTTCTAGTGCACTTTCTACCATAGCCTTTGGTGTTATTTTCCCATATTTTTCAATAATCTTTTTATCAATAGATCCTGCATTGACTCCAATTCGAATAGGAATGTTCCTTTCTTTTGCAGCTTGTGTAACTTTTTTGACTCTTTCTATATCTCCAATATTCCCTGGATTAATTCTTAATTTGTCTACACCATTTTTTATACATTCAAGAGCTAATCGATAATCAAAGTGAATATCTGCAACAATAGGAATATGGATATTTTTTTTGATTTTCTCTACTGCATCCGCAGCTTCTAAATCGAGTATTGCAACCCTTATAATTTCACAGCCTGCTTCTTCTAATCTTTTGATTTGATCTATTGTCTTTTTAATATCTCTTGTATCTGTATTTGTCATAGATTGAATAGAAATAGGAGCCTCTCCTCCTATTTCTATATTCCCACAATTCACTTTTTTTGTTTTTTTTCTATTTATATTCATTTTTCCCACCAACCTAATAAAATCTCATAATATCTTTATAAATCATAAATACCATTAGTCCCATTAAAAGAACAAATGCTGTAAAATGAATAAAACCTTCTTTTTCAGGGTCTAAAGGCCTTCCCACAATTCCCTCTGCTAATAAAAATACGATTCTTCCTCCATCTAAAGCAGGAATTGGCAATAAGTTAACAATTCCTAAATTGACACTAATCAGGGCTGCTAGACGTAGAACATTATATATATTTGTTTTTGCTGCTTCTCCTACTAAATAAATGATTCCTACTGGTCCTACTACGTCTTGAGAAGAAACTTTTCCTTTAAACAAATTACCAAAGAATCCTATCATCTCATCAATCACTAAAAACATTGTATTCCATCCTGCTTTTATAGATAGTAAAAAAGACTTTTGAGCCTTTGGTGCAATCCCAATAGCTCCTTTTTTAGTTTTTTCATCTATTCTAGGAATAATAGAAATACTTTTTTCATTTCCTTGTCTTAGGATTTTCATATCTATAGAAGGATTTTTATTATTTTGAATGGTTTTTTGTATTTCTTGCCAATTATTCATTTCTTCTTCATTAATAGATAAAATCTTGTCTCCTGCTTGTATTCCTGACTTTTGTGCAGGAGAATTATTCATTACATTTTGTATGGTAGTCGTAGGAAAACCTATCATATAAAATATAGTTGTAAACAATAAAATTGCCAATACAAAATTCATAAACGGACCTGCTAAAATTACTGATATTCTTGCCCATAAAGGTTTATTATTAAAACTCCTTGCATCATTTGATTTTTCATCTTCCCCTTCCATTTTCACATATCCTCCTAGAGGAAGAATTCTTATAGAATATTCTGTTTCCTGTCCTTTCTTTTTAAATATTCTAGGTCCCATTCCAATAGAGAATTCATGTACCTTGATCCCTACAAGTTTTGCCACAGAAAAATGTCCAAACTCATGAAAAACTACAAGCACTCCAAATACAACAATGGCTACAAATCCTATAAATATTTTTTCTGTAATTAAACTGAGTATTGTTTCCATCATCTCACCACCTTACGAAATTTGAATCCTTACAAAAGATTTTTTACAAATTCTCTTGTAGCATGATCGATCTCTATAATTTTATGAACATCTAAATTATGTATTACATCATGCTTTTCCATGGCCTTTTGTATTCCTTTAGGAATATGATAAAATCCTATTTTTTCTTGTAAAAATAATTCTACCAATACCTCATTTGCTGCATTTAAAACTGTGGGAAGACTTCCCCCTATTTTCAAGGCTTCATAAGCAAGATTTAAACATGGAAATGTATCTAAATCTGGTTTTTCAAAAGTCAAGCTTCCAAGTTCAAAAAAATCAAGCTTTTTTTCATCTCGTTTTACTCGATCTGGATAGGTTAGTGCAAATTGAATAGGTACACGCATATCAGGATGCCCCATTTGAGCCAATATAGAGCTATCTTTATATTCTACCATAGAATGAATGATACTTTGTGGATGAACCACTACATCAATTTGTTCTAAATCCACATCAAATAACCATTTCGCTTCAATGACTTCTAAGCCTTTATTCATAAGTGTGGCCGAATCAATACTAATCTTTCTTCCCATATTCCATTTAGGATGTTTTAGTGCCTCTTTTACTGAAACATTTTCTAAATCACTTCTATGAAGTCCTCTAAAAGGCCCCCCTGATGCTGTGAGAATAATTCTCTTTATATCTTTTAAATTGTATCCTTTTAAACATTGAAAGATTGCACTATGTTCACTATCTACTGGAAGGATTGCTACATTATTTTTTTTCGCTTCTTCCATCACGATCTTTCCTGCTGTTACTAATGTTTCTTTATTAGCAAGTGCAATATCTTTTTTATTTTTTATGGCCTCTAGGGTAGGAATCAATCCTATCATTCCTACCACAGAAGTCACAACTAAATGAACCTGACTTAAGGTAGCTATGGAAATAAGTCCTTTTATACCATGTAAAACTTCAGTTTTTTTACCCCCAAGTCTTTTTTTTAATTCTATTGCTTTTTCTTCATTCATAACAGCTACGGCTATAGGATGAAATTCTTCGATCTGTTTTTCCAATAAATCAATGTTATTATTTGCACTTAATCCTAAAATATTAAACTTTTCTTTGTTATTTCTTACTACATCTAAGGTTTGTGTTCCTATTGAACCTGTAGATCCTAGTATACTAATATTTTTCATTGAATCATCCTTTCTTCGTCTATGACTGTATCCTAAACGATTATATTGATAAGTTAAGTATTCTTGAAATTTATTTTAGTAAACTTATATGTCAATCTCTTACACTTATAAAAGAAAAAACATCATATAATAATATACTACTGGAGCAGTAAAAAGTATGCTATCAAATCTATCTAACACTCCTCCATGTCCTGGCATGAGTTTTCCATAATCTTTGATCCCTGTATATCTTTTAAATATGGAAGCTGTTAAATCTCCAATTTGTCCTAAAACACTTCCTACAAACCCTATCATAATACAATGAATAAAAATTTGAGGAAGAACATAATAACCAAACAAAGCACTGATCATTACACTTCCTAGCACTCCTCCCACTGCCCCTTCTATTGTCTTTTTAGGACTTATAGTTGGACAAAGCTTTTTAGATCCAAGTAAATATCCGCTAAAATATGCAAAGGTATCCGTAGCAAATGCTACAATAAAAACTAGCCATATCAGATCATTATACTGAGATAAATGTGCTACAAATACAATATGATACATAAAAAAAACAATATAAAACATTCCAATAGCCGTAATAGAGGAAGCTGTTATGTCTATTGGTTTGCTAAATAATATTTTCATTAAAATCATTAAAGTACATATAAAAAACCACAACATAATCCATTTTAAACTCAATCCATAAAAAGTAATCATACTCATGAAAATAATACTGAAAAATCCAATTTTCTTATACGGGAAAATCTGAATTTTTTCAAAAGCATTAAAAAATTCATGAATTGCAATCAAACTTAATATGAGTACAGAAAAATCAAGAATCATTCCTTTGTTTATCACTATAAATAGGAATAAAGGGATTGCCACTAATGCAGATATAA
This sequence comes from Inediibacterium massiliense, assembly GCF_001282725.1. Classification (NCBI taxonomy): domain Bacteria; kingdom Bacillati; phylum Bacillota; class Clostridia; order Peptostreptococcales; family Thermotaleaceae; genus Inediibacterium; species Inediibacterium massiliense. The sequence continues at coordinate 1,325,113 of NZ_LN876587.1, forward strand.
TTCTTATACCCATTTATCTCACCATCCTTATTAAATTCCTCCAAATCTTCTATCTCTTTTTTGATAATCTAAAATAGCCTTCATCAAAGCATCTTTGTTAAAATCAGGCCAAAAAATATTTGAAAACCAAAACTCACTATAAGCAATTTGCCATAATAAAAAATTACTTATTCTTAATTCTCCACTAGGACGAATTAAAAGATCTGGATCTGGTAAGCCTTTTGTATATAAGAATTCTTCTATCATATGTTCATCAATCTCTTCAATTTTAATCCTATTTTCTTTTACTTCTTTACAAATCTTTTTCACAGCATGAATAATTTCGTCCCTGCCTCCATAATTTAGAGCAATATTTACAACTAATCCTGTATTATTTTTCGTAAGCTCTACAGAAGCTTCTATTTCTTCTATAGCAGCTTTAGGAAGTTTTTGGATATCTCCTATGGTTCTAATTTTTACATTGTTTTTATGTAACTCACTTACTTCTTGCTTTAAATAATAAATTAATAATTGCATAAGGGCAGATACTTCTTCTTTAGGTCTTTTCCAATTTTCTGTGGAAAAGGCATATAAAGTAAGATGCTGAATGTGCAAATTAGAACAAGTTTTAATAATTTCTCTTAATGCTTCTACACCTGCTTTATGTCCAGCACTTCTTGGTAATCCTCTTTTTTTAGCCCATCTTCCATTCCCATCCATTATAATTGCAATATGCTTTGGCAAATGATCCATATCTACTTTTACTACTTCATTTTGTGGTTTATCCTTTAAAAAAACTTTTTTAATCCATTTCATCATGCAATTCCTCCAATTAAATTAAACCCAAGAAAATATTTTTAAACCCCCTAGTGACTGGGGGCTTAAAAATAACTCACGGTTAATTCTAAATATTTATGAATGTATTTTTGTCTAATCACTCTACATTCTCCTATTTCTTCTTTTGCTTTAGGGGAATTGGTTTTTACGATGGATATTTCAAATTCCGATCCAAGGATATCAATAGCCTCTTGCAATGGAAATCCTACTACATCAGATACCTTATCCAAAGTTTATACCTCCATTAATTCCTTTTCTTTATTATTTACCATTTCATCTATTGATTTAATTGCTTTGTCTGTAATCTTTTGCACTTCAGCTTCAGCTTTTTTTAAATCATCCTCTGAAATCTCAGCATTTTTCTCCATTTTCTTTAAATGATCATTTGCATCTCTTCTTTGATTTCTAATAGCAACTTTTGCTGCTTCTCCAGTTTTTTTGACAACCTTAATCATGTCTTTTCTTCTTTCTTCTGTTAACTGTGGAATGGGCAATCTAATAATCTTTCCGTCATTAGAAGGGTTAATACCTAAGTCTGATTGAGTAATGGCTTTTTCAATCAATTGCATTACACTTCTATCATATGGTTGCACTACTAAAAGGCGAGGTTCTGGTGCTGACACACTAGCTACTTGCTTTAGTGGTGTAGGTGTTCCATAATAATCGATCATTATTTTATCTAACAATGAAGGATTTGCTCTTCCTGCTCTTAATGCATTTAAATCTTCTTTTAATACTTGAAGGGTTTTATTCATTTTTCCTTCTAACTCTTTATGTACTCCTAAACTCATATTTATTCCTCCTTTACTAATGTCCCTATTTTTTCACCTAAAATAACTTTTTTAATGTTTTCAGGTTTATTTAAACCAAACACTACAATAGGAATTTTATTATCCATACAAAGAGAAGTTGCAGTAGAATCCATTACGCCCAATCCTTTATTTAACACATCAATATATTTTAATTCATCAAATTTCTGCGCACTTGAATTGATGTTTGGATCTGAATCATACACGCCATCTACTTTTTTTGCAAGTAAGATGATTTCTGCTTCAATTTCTGCCGCACGTAATGCTGCCGTAGTATCTGTAGAAAAATAAGGATTTCCTGTTCCAGCAGCAAAAATAACTACTCTTGCTTTTTGTAAATGTCTTACTGCTTTTCTTCTGATATAAGGTTCTGCAATTTGTCTCATCTCTATTGCCGTTTGCACTCTAGTTGAAACACCAATACCTTCAAGAGCATCCTGAAGTGCTAAAGCATTGATTACAGTTGCTAACATCCCCATATAATCAGCTGTTGTACGATCCATTCCTTTTCCAGTACGGCCTCTCCAAAAGTTTCCTCCTCCAACTACAATAGCTACTTCTACTCCTAAGTCAGAAATTTCTTGAACTTGTGTAGCAATTGCATCAAGAGTCTTTTCATCTAATCCAAAACCTTTTTCTCCAGCTAAAGCTTCTCCACTTAATTTTAATATGACTCTTTTATATTTAGGACTCACCTTATACAACCTCCGTCTATAATATTCTACATCTCCTATAAAAAACCTTTTGCATTATGATTTTATCTTAAAAAAGAGAACACGAACTGTGTTCTCTATTTTAAGTTTTTAATGATTAATTATTCATTTGTTTTGCTACTTCTTCTGCAAAATTTTCTTCTTTCTTTTCTATTCCTTCTCCAACTTCAAATCTAGCAAATCTTCTAATAGATAAATTTTCTCCTATTTTAGAGATTTTTTCATTTAATAGATCTTGAATTGTCACGTCTGGATCTTTAATGAAAGGTTGCTCTAGAAGACATACTTCTTTATAATACTTTTCTATTCTTCCTTCAACCATTTTATCTACAATTTTTTCAGGTTTTCCTTCATTTAATGCTTGATGTCTTAAAATTTCTTTTTCTTTTTCTATAGCTTCTTGAGGAACTTCTTCTCTTTTAATATATTGTGGATTAGAAGCTGCAATTTGCATTGCTACATCTTTTACAAAAGTTTTGAATTCATCGTTTTTAGCAACAAAATCTGTTTCGCTATTTACTTCAACTAATACGCCTATTCTACCTCCATGGATATAAGCTTCTACAAGTCCTTCTGCTGCAACTCTTCCTGATTTTTTAGCTACTTTTGCTAAACCTTTTTCTCTTAAAACTTCAACAGCTTTTTCCATATCTCCATTAGCTTCCATTAAAGCTTTTTTACAATCCATCATTCCAGCACTTGTTTTTTCTCTTAACTCTTTAACCATTGCTGCCGTTACAGCCATAATAAATGCCTCCTTATGTACATAAAATATATTAGAATGGGTAAGAGAAGCAAGGAAACTTATTCCTTCTTAACCCTTACCCTTCAAAATTATTCTTCCATTTGTTCCCCTTGTTTTCCTTCTATGATTGCATCTGCCATTTTTGCTGTAATTAATTTTACTGCTCTAATAGCATCATCATTAGCAGGGATTACATAATCTACTTCTTCTGGGTCACAGTTTGTATCTACAATACCTACAACAGGTATTCCTAATATTTGAGCTTCTCTTACTGCGATTCTTTCTTTTCTTGGATCTACTACAAAAAGTGCTCCTGGAAGATCCACCATATCTTTAATTCCGCCTAAGAATTTTTCAAGTTTTTCTTGTTCATTTTTTAATTGAATAACTTCTTTTTTAGGAAGAACATCAAAAGTTCCTTCTTCTTCCATTTTTATTAATTCTTTTAAGCGATTAATTCTTTTTTCAATTGTCTTGAAGTTTGTAAGCATACCTCCAAGCCATCTTTGATTTACATAATACATTCCACTTCTTTTTGCTTCTTGCTCAATAGATTCTTGAGCTTGTTTTTTTGTACCTACAAATAAAACAGTTTTGTTATTTGTTGCTACTTCTTTAATAAATTCATAAGCTTCTTCTACTTTTTTAACTGTTTTTTGTAAATCTATAATATAGATTCCGTTTCTTTCTGTGAAAATGTACTCAGCCATTTTAGGGTTCCATCTTCTTGTTTGATGTCCAAAGTGTACCCCTGCTTCCAATAATTGTTTCATTGAAATAACTGACATTTTCTTCACCTCCCTGGTTTTTTTTCCTCCACCTTGTTCATCTTTTCAAACGACCTAACGGCACCAATTTGAAAATTCCAAAGTGTGTGTGTTTGTCACCTTAAGTAGTATATCACAAGGCATATTCCTTTTGCAACAATAAAATATATTTTTGATCAATTAAATTACAAAGTTATTTTTTCCATTTTTATAATAAAATATACTCAAATATTAACAAGATGCATTTTAGCAAAGTTATAAACACTAGGAACATTTATTGAAAATTTGTGAAAATATAGAATAAGTAAGAAAATGATTAGCATTACACTGTTTGAACATAGTGAGTTTGTAATGCTATTTTCGATCGTTTCTATATATTTTCTAAATTTGAAAATCAGTGACGTTTTTTATAACTTTGTCTATAAGCTTGTGTACTATTCTTCTATTTTATTTAAATTACAAATAAGCTGTACCTCTCCTATTCCTTTATTTAACTTCTTGGCAATTTGTGAAGGGGTGTACCCTTTTTTTATTAGCATGAAAATTTCTGTAGCATCCTTTTCCTCTATATGAGATTGGCTTTCTTTATCATATTTATTACTTTCATCTATTTTTAAGGTTTTATTTCCCATATTTTCATCTATATTCTTTAATATATCATAAAGATCTTTTGTCTTTTTCTCTAAGTCTAATACAATATTTTCATGAATACCTTCTAGTTCGTTCATTATATTTTGAGCTAAATGTATATCTTTTAATAATTGATTTTCTTTACTTTCTATATTTTTATAAAATTGTTCTTCTTCTTTTTTACTTTTTTTGATCCATATAAATGAAACGATCATGATACCTATTCCTATAAAAAAAAGTATGTAGTCAATCATATTTTCTCCCCATGATTTTATATTTTAATATCAATATTTTGCCCAATTCTTTGGCCCTTGATATCTTTTTCTCTTTTCTCTTCTTTATCTTGCTTTTTTTTCTTTTGATTAAAATCACTATTATTTTTTTCTTTCTTTTTCTCTTGATTATTTTTGATATGTGGCTGATCTTTACTTTCCGATTCATTTACTTTTTTGAGTTGATGCTCTACACTTTTTTTGTCTTGCTGTGCCAAAAGTTCATGTTCTGTTTTTAATTGATTAAACTTTGTTTGATTTTCTTCGGACTGTTGTTGAGTTTTAGGAATCATTACTCTAAAGTCAATGGGCCTTATGCTCATTTCATCATCTCCTAGACTCTATATAAGGATTTATTTTAATTTCTCCATCCTCTCTTACAATTGTAGCACTATAAATATCATCTCTTATGTAATATAGAGAATTTCCAATGGTTATTTTTACTCCTGGATGTATAATAGATGACACATTTACTTTTCCAGTAGATAGCTCTTGCACTACATTTTGTAATCGAAGTAAATCATAATTTACTGTCTCTATTTTTTTATTTAAATAACCTTCTGTATGAATAGACTTTGCTAATAAATTTTGCTTTTCTTGAGGGAGGGGTGCCTTTTTAGAAATCCTAGTCAAAAGCTCAATGGCTTTTCTTACATTTTCTTTGTTTTTATATAAAAGTTCTAATTCCTGTTTTAGACTTTCATATTTTTCTTTTATTTCTGGGTCTATCCCTACATCTATTTTCGTAGTCGTAGCCATAGATGATCCTATAGTCTTAGCATTTACTTCATAATTTGCTCTGATTTGTCCTCCTACAATCAATCCTTTTTTACCAATAGCACTTACTGATTCTTTGGATTCTAGATGACAATGCATTATAGCTTCAGCAGAAATATTACCATCTGCTTTTACATAACAATTTTCCATATATTTAGCAACAATATCTCTTTTACTAATTAGCTTTCCACAATTATAGCCTTGAATCCCTTTATGAAGTATTATATTGCCTTCTGTAATAATAGTAGCCCCTTCTACTACTCCATAAACTTCCACATCATCTGTGCATTCTATTTTAAATCCTGTGCGAACATTTCCCTTTACAACCACTTTTCCATTAAAATAAATATTTCCCGTAGAATTGTCTACATTTCCAGTGACTTCATATACTTGAAGTACAGTAATTTTATCATCAACTATTTTTACCTGCCCATCTTCTATTGCAGCTAAACTTAATCCATCTTGAGTTTCTATTACATTTTTTCCTTTTTTAAAATGCATTTCTTTACCATTTTTGGCTCTTATGATCTTCCCTGTAATAGTAATTCCATCTACTCCTTCTGTGGGTAAAGTTCTTTTGGCTAAAATCATTCCTTTTTGTACACACTGAATTAAATTAAGTTCTTTAAAATCAACTTTTCCATCTTCATCCATTTTAGGTTTAAACTTTGTATGGATATCAAAGAAATATTCAATATTTCCATCAATCCCATCTGTTACTTCTCTTCCTGTTGCAATAACTTTTTCTGTAATAAAAATGTTTTCTTCAATCATACAATTGATCATTGAATGATCAATACCATAGACAATTTTCTGTTCTTTGAGAATATGATCTACATCTTCTTTCGTAATCATTCTTCCCCCTTTAGGAGGATCAATACTAAGATAAGCATACATTTCATCTTTTGAAATTCTAATATTTGCTTTTGCATCTATAAGCTCTTCTTCATCTATAGCTTCATCTTTGATTTCTACGTCTATATTATATTCTTCTAGTTGCTTCAACATCTCCTTTTCAATTGTAGACTCATTACCCACTAAACATCACCATCCCATTGTCATTATAAAAGCTTTTGCATTTTCCCCTTTAATTTTAAAATTGCCTTTGTATGCAATTGTGAAATTCTTGATTCAGATACTCCTAAAATATTAGAAATTTCTTTATATGTCAGTTCAGAATAATAATATAATTGAATAATTTTTTGTTCTCTCTCAGGTAACTCTTCTAAAGTTCCTAATAATATATTTTTCATCTCTTGCTGCTCAAAATGTTTTTGTGGCTCGTAATCTATATCTTCATCTACAATTGTAAAATTAGAGTGATTATTCATCTTTTCTTCTAGTGATACTACTGAAAACGAGTGTACTTCAGAAAGCATCTTGTTGAGTTCTTCTGTGGTAATATTTAATTCACATGCTAATTCTTCTTCATTCCCACTTCTTCCCAATTTATTTTCAATAGATTTGTATGCATCTTCAATTTTTTTATATTTTTGTCTTACAGATCTTGGAACCCAATCTAAAAGTCTTAATTGATCAATAATAGCTCCTCTAATTCGAATATGAGCATAAGTTTCAAATTTAGTATTTTTTTGTGGATCATATTTGTCAATAGCATCTAATAATCCAAATATTCCATAACTTACCAAGTCTTCAAAATCTGTATGATTTCCATATCGAACATATAGTCTTCCTGAAATAATTTTTACCAAATCAATATATCTTACGATTAATTCATCTTTCACTTTTTTATCTCTAGTTTGAATATACGTCTCCCATAATTGTTGATCTTCCATTTTTTATACCCCCTTAAGATTCGGTGGTAGTATGATCTGTTTTGTGAAGATGTTTTATTTCATTATTTTCTAAATTTAAGGGGATAAATTCATCATCTCCTTCACTCAATAACTCTTCAGTCAAATCTTCTGGTGGAATCACTAAATCTATTTTATTTTCATCTGGTTTGTCTACTAGACTTTTCATCATATTCTTTATGAAAAATTTCAAACTAATAAATATAATTATATAAAATATACCAGTCCGCTTTATAAAAACTTCAAAACTCATATGATGAATTCCTGCAATCAAAGTACTTATAAACAAACATACTAAAGTTGCTATATACGGGATATAATTAAACTTTTTAAGATTATTCATATTTCTTTCATTCCTTGACCTATAGTTTTTATAAGTAAAATTCCTGTATTTCCATATATTTCTATGGTCCTACCATAATTTCCTCCTGTATCTTCTGCAACAATAGGTATATTTAATTGTTTAAGTATTTCTTTTGATGCCAACGTATTTCTTTCTCCTATTTTCATAATATCATTTTTATTGGCAAAAGCAAACATCTGTGCTCCTCCTGCCAATTTACTTACTAATCTTCTTTGATTTGCTCCTAATTTTAAAACCTTCTCTAATAAAAGTACAATAGCCGTATCTGCAAATTTTGCTGGATTTGTATTGTTTCTAATGGTTTTACTTGAGGGTAACATTACATGTGCTAAACCTACTACTTTTGTAACAGGATCATACAGTGTAACTCCTACGCATGATCCTAATCCTAAAGTGGTTAAACCTGCATCTCCCTTTGTAACATTTAAATCAGCCATACCTACCTTAATCATCTCTTTCATTATTCTAAGACTCCTAAACTTTTTAATAGAATTTCAAAGGAATCGACATCTGGTACTAAAAAGAAATATCCCTTTATATTGTCATCTCCTTCATTAAATTCAGTTTCAATTAATAATACCTTATCTCCTACTTGACCATATTGAATAATAGGTACACTTAAAATGGCTCCTGCCATATCTAAAGATAAAGAAGGTATGGAAATTTTTAAATTAAGTCCTGTTAATGCTGTTAGAGATGATATATAAGCACCAGAAAGTATATTTCCTATTTCTTGAAGGGCTGACTGATCTATTGCATCTAAAATCTCAGAGTCATCATCTTTATATAAAAGCATATTTGCTAATATTCTAGAGGATTTCATAGTTAATAAAAACATAATATTTCCTGTGAGATCTCCATCTACATCAAAATATATACCACATACAGGTATTTCTGCTCCTCCCAAAAGTTCTGCCACTTCTTTAAATTCTAATACCTCTACTTTGGGAACATTCATATCTATTTTTCTATTTACCATTTTTGCCAATGCTGTTGCTGCATTCCCAGCACCAATATTTCCAATTTCTTTTAAAACATCTAATTGCATATTGTTCATTTCTTCAATGGAAATTCCCATATTTATCCCACCTTCAATCTAATGATTGTATTAGCTTTCTTCTCCATTTTCTAATATTTTAGATAAATCTAATAAAATAATAATTCTTTCTTGATTTTTGCCAATTCCCTTCACATAATCATTTTTTAAGTTATCTGACATATTTGGAACATCATCAATATCTGCCATATCTAAATGTAATACTTCTGAAGAAGAATCTACTAACAATCCCATAATCATTTCATCTATGTTTACAATAATAATTCTAGACTCTTCACTTATTTCTCCATGAGGTAGACCAAATCTCTTTCTTAAATGAATAACAGGTACAACTTCCCCTCTTAAATTGATTACGCCTTCTACAAAGTTAGGTGCATAAGGAACTCTGGTAATATCCATAACTTTTTCAATAGTTTGGACGTTAAGAATATCTATCCCATAATATTCATCATTTAATTTAAATAATACATATTGATTTTCTGTTGCAACTAATTTCTCACTCATATTTTCCCCTCCTTTATTTACTTTTTCAAACCTACAATTTTTATATGAATTTTATTTAAAAAAGAGAGTTTGTATCTACAATCAAAGCAACTTGTCCATTTCCTAAGATAGTAGCTCCTGCAATACAGTGGATACCTGCCAAGAATTTTCCTAATGATTTGATTACAATTTCTTGTTGCCCAATTAAATGATCTACTACAAATCCTGCTGTTTTATCTCCTTTTCTAGCAACTACCACAGTTAAATCTCCTTCATAAGAATGGTTAGACTCAACATTTAATATTTGATTCATTCTTAAAATAGGCAATGTTGTATTTCTATATAATACTACTTCTTGATCTTGTATTTTCCTTATTTTACTTGAATCTATTGTAATAATTTCTTTTATAGAGTTTAGTGGCATAGCATATTTTTCTTCTCCAATCATCACAAGTAAAGCTTGAATAATAGCCAAAGTAAGAGGCAATCGAATAATAAATATCGTTCCTGAACTAGAAGTTTTTACTTCTACTACCCCTCCTAAAGATTCAATCTTTGTCTTTACAACATCTAATCCTACACCTCTACCAGAAATATCTGATATTTGATCTGCTGTACTAAATCCTGATTTAAATAATAAATTTACAGCTTCTTTATCATCCATTATTTCTGCTTGCTCTTTTGTAACAATACCTTTGTCTATAGCTTTTTTCTTTACTTTTTCAACATTTACCCCTTGACCATCATCTTCCACTTCAATTACTACGCTATTTCCATCTGGATAAGCATTCAATTTAACTGTTCCAATTTCTGACTTTCCATGCTTTTTACGAGTTTCTGGATCTTCTACTCCATGATCTATAGAGTTTCTAATCAAATGAATCAGAGGGTCTCCAATTTCATCAATAACTGTTCTATCTACTTCTGTATCTTCTCCTAACATGACAAGAGAAATTTCTTTTCCTAGTTCTTTTGAAAGGTCTCTTACCATTCTTGGGAATCTATTAAAAACTCTGTCAATAGACACCATTCTTACCTTCATCACTGCATCATGAAGATTAGTAGTAATTCTTTCAAGATACTCAATAGCTTCATTCATATTTTGCTTTTTCCCTGACTCATCTATTTCCTCAAGTCTTGATCTTGTAATAATCAATTCACTTACAAGATTCATAAGATTATCCAGTCTATCTATATCTACTCTTACCGTTTTTCCTACCTTTGGTTTCTTTGTATGTGTAGCTGTATTTTCACTTTTTTCTTCTTTTTTGATTTCTTGTTGTTCTTCTATTTTATTTTCTGTCTCTACATCTTCAGTAGAAAAATTTATATGTACTTCTTCTATTAGCACATTTTCTATTTCTGATATACTAATAATCTTTTGCTGTATAGTATCTTGGTCTAATGCAGATATAATAATCAACTCAAAGCTTGAATCAAATTTTTCATCTTCAATATCTTCTACAGGAGGATTAGATTTTAAAATTTCACAGTCTTGTTCTAAAGTATTAAAAATAATAAAAGCTCTAGCCGCCTTTAGCATACAATTAGGATTTAAATCTATTTGCATTTTGTAACAATTATACCCTTCTTGTATAGCCTTTTGAGCAACACCCTTTGAAAATTCTTCTATTTCTATAGAAATATTTCCTGCTTCTTGAGAAGAAGTTTGGTTATCTTTTTCAACTACTTCTTCACTTTCTCCATGAATAATTTCATGAAGCTTTTTTACTAAATAATCTGAATCCATATCCCCTTCAGTTCCTGAATTGCTCACTTCATTAATATAGCCTTCTAATGTATCTAAGCATTCAAATAATATATCTACAATTTTTTCTGACAATTCCATTTCATTACTTCTCAAAAGCTGTAATACATTTTCCATTTCATGAGTAAGATTGGCTACTTTCGTATATCCCATAGTAGCTGACATACCTTTTAGTGTATGGGCAATTCTAAAAATTTCATTTACTAATCCTATATCCTTATGATTGTTCTCAAGTTCTAGTAAACTTTGATTCATATTTTGTAAATGTTCTTTTGACTCCTCGATGAAAATGTCTAAATATTGGTTCATATCCATTTTTTACACCCCCACAATTTTAGTTATGGTCGTAGCTATATCTTGCAATGATACAATTTGATCAATACAACCTAGGTTCACAGCTGATTTTGGCATACCGTATACTACACAGGTTTCTTCATTTTGAGCAATGGTATATCCATTTTGCTCCTTTATATTTTTCATTCCTTCAGCGCCATCAGCGCCCATACCTGTCATAATCACTCCTACTAAATTATTTAACTTTAACTCCGCTAAAGAGTTCATCATAGCATTGACAGATGGCCTATGCCCTGATACAAGATCGTCTTTAGAAAGATGGATCTTTAAAATTGCTTGATCTTTTACAACTCTTAAATGATATCCTCCTGGTGCAATATAAGCACATCCAGCCTGTAAAACATCTCCATTTTCAGCTTCTTTTACATGAATTTCTGACAAATTATTCAATCTATCTGCTAAGGATTTTGTAAATCCTGCTGGCATATGTTGTACAATTAGAATACTTGCTGGAATGTTCTTAGGCAAATAAGGAATCACATCTTGTAATGCTCTTGGTCCACCCGTTGATGTCCCAATAGCTACAATCTTTTTTATATATTTGTTTTCTCTACTTAATACAGCTTTATCTATCTTTTTTGTTCTCACAATATGGTCACGCAAGCTAGTCGTTACTTTTGCTTTTGCTGCTATTTTAATTTTTTCTGTCAATAAAGATTTCATTTCGTCTGTATTCATTTTAAATATATTCGTAGGCTTCGTAATAAAATCAACAGCTCCTAATTCTAATGCTTTTAAAGTAGCCTCAGCTCCTTCCATAGTAATACTGCTAACCATTACTACAGGTAAAGGATGCTCTTTCATAATTTCTTTTAATGTAGAAATTCCATCTAAAATTGGCATTTCTACATCCATGGTTACAATATCTGGAGAATATTCTTTAATCTTTCCTAAAGCTTCCTTTCCATTTCTAGCCGTTGCTACTACATGTAGGTCTTGATCTAAATTGATAATATCTGAAACGATTTTTCTCATAAACGCGGAATCATCTACTACTAAAACATTTATTTTTTTCATCTAAACCAACCCCCTTTGTCTCATTTTTCTTTCAGTTTCAAAAATAAAGGAGATGATTTGTTCTCTATCTTTTTCATCAATCTCTTTAAAAGCAATTCCTATATCATAATCACCTTTTGTTTCGTCTGAAGATATACATCTCAGTATCTCTCCCCTTGCAAAAACAAGTTTTTCATCAATCAAAAGATCAATTTCTACTATACTTCCTTTTTCTATTTCTTCTTTAATAATAGCTCTTAGTCCACCACCGCTAATGTCTTTGGTAAGAAAAGCAATTTTTTCTCCTCTTCCTTTTTCCTTGATTGTTAATTTGCCACTCAAAACAACAGCTAATCTATAAAAATCTCTTCTTTGTATGCGAAAAACCGCGCCCATTCTTTTTACTTTTAAGTAAGACCACCCTTGATCATTTTTTCTTTCTATAATTTTTGCGCGAAATCCATAGATTCCTAAATTTTGTTTGAAATAACTAATTTTTATTTGTGCATCCACTGGAATAGGTGCAGTTATATTTTTGTAAGTAGGTGTTGCAATAATCATCGTATCTTCATCTATCATATCCATAATTTTACTAGTCAAATATTTCATATCATTGGTTTTTTGGACATCTATCCATTCTATTTGAATCTTAGTTCCAAGCTTTGGTAAAATCTTGTTTTTCATATTTCACCCTACCTTTACTTCTAAACTGGTCTTTTACATTTATCTAAGAATTTATATATAAATCTTTTTAAACCTCCTACCTCTGAAACTTCTTCATTAGATTCATAAATCAACTTAGACGCTATAGATTCTACACTTTTACTAATTAAACTATTCGGAAAACTTAGCAAAAAAGGTTTTTGAAGCTTTACAGATTTAGATACTAAAGGATCATCATATAAATAGCCTAATCGTTCTAATGGTATATTTAAAAATTTTTGAGAAACCATATTAAGCTTATTAAAAATTTCCATTCCTTCTTTAGGATTTTCTGCTCTATTAATTAATACCCTAATAATTTTATCTTTATCTTTTAATACAAGATTTTTCAGCATTGCATAAGCATCTGTAATAGATGTAGGCTCAGGAGTAGTCACTAAAATCACTTCACTTGCAGCATCTACAAAAGATAAGACAGAATCATTAATTCCTGCGCCTGTATCTATCAATATAAAATCCATATTTTTTCCAAGATGTCTTAAGCTATCGATAACATTACTAATTTGTTCTTCATTTAAATTTACTAATTCTTTCAGTCCAGAACCTCCTGATATAAATTGAATACCCCCTGGACCCTTTACTACAATTTCATGTATTTCTTTTTCTGATCGAATCATGTGAGCCAAAGTATATTTAGGAATGACTCCTAAAATTACATCAATATTTGCCAAGCCTAAGTCTGCATCTAAAATAGTCACTTTATATCCTAATTTAGTTAAAGCCAAGCCTAAATTAATCGTAAAGTTAGATTTGCCTACTCCACCTTTTCCACTCGTAACGGTAATGACTCTAGTATTCATTTTTTCATCTTCTATTTTAACCATTCTATCTTGATTATTTTGCTCTTTAATATTATGAATCATCTCTCTTAATTTTTTAGCTTGATCATTCATTTGATTCACCAACAATTGCATTTGCAATTTTTTCAGGATCTGCAATTTCTATATCATCTGGAACACTTTGACCAATAGTAACATAAGAGAGATTTTTTCCAGTAAATATTTTAGTATTTAATATATTTCCAAACCCATCTGATTCATCTAATTTGGTAAATAGCAATCGATAATCATCTAAAAATTCGTAAGCATTGACAATATTCATGATATCTTTATATCCAGTGGTTGCACTCATTACCAAAAAAATTTCTGGATCTTTAATATATTGAATCATCTCTTTTATTTCCTCAAGTTGTATACTACTTTTGTGGTTTCTCCCTGCTGTATCTATTAAAATAATATCTTTATCTGAATAACCTTTTATGGCTTCTTCTATTTCTTGTGATTCATAAATAACCTTAACTGGAATTCCTAATATTTCACCATAAGTTCTTAATTGCTCTACCGCAGCAATTCTATAGGTATCTGATGTAATAAATCCTATAGATTTATTTTGTCCAATAGAAAGTTTTGCAGCTAATTTTGCTAAAGTCGTTGTTTTTCCAACTCCTGTAGGCCCTACAAATAATATAATCTTTTGCCCCATTTCTTCTTTCATAGGCTCAGCTACACCTAAATACTCTTTTATAACCATTTTAATCGTTTTACAAATTGCCTCTTCATTATCTTCTGAAAAACTAATTCTTTTTTTTGCAATATTAAGTATTTTTTCTATAATGCTTTTTTCAATATTTTTTTGTGAAAGTAAATCATAATATTTTTCAAACATGGTAGGATTTTTAGCTGTGTCTCTTTGGGGATTTAGTTCTACCTTCTCTATAAAATTATTCAATAAGTCTTGAATATTTCCTACTTGTTGTTGTAATTGTTCCATTTTGTTAGATTCTTCTTTTGGCTGGATATTTTTTTTCTCATTTAATCTAGTCTTATATTCTATAGGCTTTTTATCATTGTCCTCTATTGCAGCTACCATTTCTATAAGCGGTTTTTTAAAAAAACCAGAAATTCCTGGTCTTTTTATTTTTCTTGAATGCAATATAACTGCATTGACTCCTAATTCTGTTTTTACTTTTAACATAGCTTCCTGTGCATTACTTGCTATATATCTTTTTACTTTCATATTATACACTCACCACCCCAACAGACTGTACTTCAACTTTTGAATCCAGTTCATTATAAGATAAAACAATTAATTCCGGCGCTAACTGTTCTGTTAATCTTTTAAAGTATACCCTTACAATAGGTGAAGTCAATATAATGGGTTGCTCTCCAATAGACATTAGTTTTTCTACTTGCTTTGCAAGACTGTTTAAAATACTTTGTGCTGTATTTGGATCTACATTTAAATATGAACCATGCTCCGTTTGTTGAATAGACTCCATAATTGTTTGTTCTAATTCTTTGTCTAATGTAATCACTTTTGCACTATTACCTTGTATAAACTGCTTTGTAATAGCTCTAAACAAAGATTGTCTTACGTATTCAGTAAGCATATCTGTATCTCTTGTCATGGCTCCATAATCTGCTAAAGTTTCTAATATACTCACCATATCTCGAATAGAAATACCTTCTTTTAATAAATTAGATAATACTTTTTGTACTTCTCCAATAGATAAAATTTTAGGCACCAATTCTTCTACCAATGCTCCATGATGCTCTTTTAAATTGTCTAATAAAGCTTTTACTTCTTGTCTTCCTAATAGTTCATGAGCATGTCTTTTTACAATTTCAGTCAAATGAGTGGACACTACTGAAGAAGGATCTACTACAGTATATCCAAATATTTCTGCTTTTTCTCTTTCTTCTTCTTCTATCCATTTTGCTGGCAATCCAAAGGCTGGCTCTACTGTATCAATTCCTTGAATATCTCCTTGAGCTCCACCTGGATTCATAGCTAAATAATGATCAAATACAATATCTCCTTTTGCTACTTCTATACCTTTTATTTTAATCACATATTGATTGGATTCTAATTGAATATTATCTCTTAAGCGAATCATAGGTACAACAATTCCTAATTCTAATGCGCATTGCCTTCTAATCATTACCAATCTATCAAATAAATCTCCTCCTTGATGAGGATCGGCTAAAGGAATGATTCCATATCCAAACTCAAGTTCAATGGGATCTACTTGAAGAAGTGGTAATACATTTTCAGGTTTTCTAATCTCTTCTACCTGATCATCTGTTGTAACCGTTTCTTCTTCTTCTATATTTTCTTTAATAGACTTTCTAAGAACGAATCCTAAATATAAAAATACTGCACTTAAAAGAAAATATGGAATGGTAGGTAGTGGTGTTAATCCTAAAAAGAATAATACACCTGATATGATAAACATAATTTTAGGTTCTCTAAATAATTGCTTTAGCACATCATTTCCTAAGTCAGAATCCGATGCCGCTCTTGTTACTACAATACCTGTAGCTGTTGAAATTAAAAGTGCCGGTATCTGACTTACCAATCCATCTCCAACAGTAAGTAGTGTATATTTTTGTAATGCCTCACTAAAGCCTAATCCCTTTCCCATGATTCCTAAAACAAATCCTGCTGTAATATTGATGATGGTAATAATGATTCCTGCAACTGCATCTCCCTTTACAAACTTACTGGCTCCATCCATAGCTCCATAAAAATCAGCTTCCCTTTGTATCTTGGTTCTTCTTTCACGAGCCTGCATTTCATCAATTAAACCAGAGTTTAGATCTGCATCAATAGCCATTTGCTTTCCTGGCATTGCATCTAATGTAAATCTTGCAGATACCTCCGATACTCTTTCTGCTCCCTTTGTGATTACCATGAATTGAATAATGATAATAATTAAGAAAATAATAAACCCTACAATAGCATCTCCACCAATTACAAATTCTCCAAAAGCTTCAATTACACTCCCTGCATTTCCTTTTGAAAGAATATATCTAGTAGTAGAAATATTTAAGGATAATCGAAATAAAGTTGTAAGCAGAAGCATAGATGGAAAAATAGCAAATTGTAAAGGCTCTTTATTATAAACAGAAATCAAAAGAATCAGCAAAGATAGTGATATATTTAAACTTAATAATACATCTAAAAATGGAAGTGGAACAGGAATAATAATTAGTAAAATAACAGCTATAATAGCCAGTGATACAACAATATCACCAAATTTCATTTTTTATTCCTCCTATTACATATTTTTTACTTTATATACATAAGCTAGAACCTCTGCAACTGCTTGATAAAGATCTGGAGGAATAAAATCTCCTATCTCCACAGTAGAATAAAGAGTACGAGCTAACATTCTATTTTCAACCATAATAATGTCATTTTCAGAAGCAATTTGTTTAATCTTTTGTGCTATCAAATCTTTCCCTTTTGCAAGTACAATAGGCGCTTCTTCAAGAGTACTATCGTATCTTATAGCAATTGCATAATGGGTTGGATTTGTAATAATTACATCCGCTTTTGGAATATCTTGCATCATTCTATTCATTGCCATTTGTCTTTGTCTTTCTTTAATTTTTCCTTTTATTTGAGGATCTCCTTCTATTTGTTTATATTCTTCTTTTATTTCTTGTTTTGACATTTTTAATTCTTTTTCATATTCAAATTTTTGATAATAATAATCTACTACAGCTAAAATCATCAAAACAATAGCAGCTCGAAATCCAATTCCTACAGTAACCTTTCCTAAATATCCTATAATTTGAAGAATATCCATATCCATCAAATCAACCATGTTTTTAGATTGCTTCATTACATAACTAAAAGTAATATATCCTACTGCACATAACTTAATCATAGATTTTAAAAACTCTACTATAGGTTTTAACGAAAAATACTTTTTCATTCCATTAATCGGATTGATTCTGCTAAATTTGGGTTGTAATGGTTTTGTAGTAAATAAAAATCCTACTTGCACATAACTACAAATAATACCCATTATAAATGCTGTTCCTACAACAGGGGTTACAATTTTACCTGTCAATAAAGCACTATTTAAAAAAAGTTTATGGATTCCATTTGTATTGAATAAACCTTCAATATCTTTCATCTCTAAAAAAATATTTTTTGTAAAAATCATAAAATTGCGATAAATAAAATTTCCCATCAAACTTAACACAAAGAATGTACATAATAAAATTAATGCGGAGTTAATCTCTCTGCTTTGTAAAATCTGTCCTTCTTCTCTTGCTTCTTTTTTTCTTTTAGGTGTAGCTTCTTCTGTTTTTTCTCCATTAAAAAGTTGTAAATCTATAGGAAACAAATACATGAATTCATCCTCTTATTACTAAATTTAAAAAACTATAAAGACTTTCAAACATATGTGCAAAAATATTCTCAAAAAACCCTACATATAATGGGAGCATTAATAAAATCATAATCAGTCCTATAAATATTTTCATAGGCATTCCCACTATGAAAACATTCATTTGAGGCATGGTACGAGCTAGCACTCCTAATACTACATTAGAGATAAAAATTGTAACTAAAATCGGGGCACTCATTTTAAAAGCTATGACAAATGTACTTCTCATGATTTCTATTATTTTTTCAATCATACTCTCATGAATCACTAAACTATTTAAAGGAACACTAGTAAAACTATATTTTAGAGCATAAATGAGTGTATGATGTCCATTTATAGAAAGAAAAATTAGGATTGCCATAATATAGAATAGATTTCCCATCAAAGGCACTTGGGTATCATCTTGCGGATTCATTACCTCTGCCATTGAAAAACCTATTTGCATATCAATAATACTTCCTACTAAATAGATAGAACTAAAAAATAAATAGCAAATAAATCCAATCATAAGACCAGTTACTAATTCCTTAAAACTTATAAAAAGCAAACTATAAAAGCTTCCTATTATAAAATCTTGTGGAACTTTTACAAATGGAAAAATAACCAATGATATAATCAATGAAAATCCTATTTTAATATGAGGCGGTATATTATTATGACTAAATACTGGTGCTACCACAAAAATCCCTATCACTCTTGCAAATACCAACAAAACTATGTCTATTTGATCCAAAAGACTTTGTATAATTTCCACTATGCTTCATCCAATCTATTTTATAAAATGATTAAGATTTATAAACAAGCTCTCTGTATAATCGACAATTCGATTTAAAATCCAAGGGCCAAAAACTACAATAGCAACTAATACTGATAATATTTTGGGTACAAATGCTAAAGTTTGCTCTTGTATTTGGGTAGTTGCTTGAAAAACACTTACTGCTAAGCCAACAATCAGCCCCAATAAAAGCATAGGAGCTGATAGCAATATAACATTTAGCATAGCTTCTTGCATTAAATCGATAATTTGGCCTTCATTCATTTAATCCACCTCTACTTAAATCCCATAATTAAAGACTTAATAATCAGATTCCATCCATCGACCAATATAAATAATAAAATCTTAAATGGCATAGAAATCATAACAGGAGGAAGCATCATCATCCCCATAGACATAAGTGTACTTGATACTACCATATCTATTACAATAAAAGGAATAAATAATACATATCCTATTTGAAAGCCAGTTTTTAATTCACTAATAATAAATGCTGGAATTAATGCTTTCGTAGGAATATCTTCAAGCTTTTTAGGTTTTTTACTTCCTGAAATATCAATAAAAAGAGATAGATCTTTTTCTCTTGTTTGCTTAAACATAAACCCTCGTACTGGCTTTAATGCATTCTCTATGGCAACCTCTTCTGAAATTTGTTGATTTAAATAAGGCTGTATAGCTTTTTCATTAATCTCAGAACCTATAGGTGCCATAATAAAAAAAGTAAGAAATACTGCGAGTCCAATCAATACTTGGTTTGGTGGTGTAGTTTGAGTTGCAATAGCTTTTCTAATAAATGACAATACAATAATAATTCTTGTAAAACAAGTCATCATCATTAAAATAGATGGTGCTAAAGCTAAAATAGTCAATATAAATAAAATTTGTATACTATTTGCCACTTCTTGAGGACTCTTTGCTTCATCTACATTTAATCCTATTTTAGGAATAGGAATCGAAGTCTCTGCAAAGGATATATGAAATGAAGAAATGATAAAAATTGTAATGAAAAAAATAAATATCCATGTTTTTTTTGTGTGTTTTCTCTTCATTCTTATTCGTCCTTATCTATATAGTCTTTAGAATGTTGAGTTCTATTTTTTATCTCTTTTAATTTTTCTACTATAAAACTTTTCACATTCTTATTATAATCTTCTTCATAAAGGGAATGATTTTTTTCATACATGTTCAAAAACAAGTCAAAGGACTGACTTTTTTGTATATCTGAAGTAATACTAATATCATCTTCATTGATCTTATCTAATACATGAATATTTTGTTTTGTAACAGCAATTAAATAATAAACATTCCCTACATGAAGCATATAAATAGATTTATCTATTCCTAAAGAAATTTTTTCAACAATTTTTATATTTCTACCCTTCAAGAAGGTAGTACCATTCTTAGCAATTAATCTTGTTACATAATATGCACCTGCAATAATAAAACAAAAAATCAATAAAATACTTAGCAAATACTTTACATCTGAGAAAGTCATCTTTCTTCCTTCTTTACTTTAGCCTAGTACTTTTTTTACAGCTTCTACAACTCTATCCGCTTGGAAAGGTTTTACAATAAAATCTCCAGCACCTGCTTGTATGGCTTCTATTACCATGGCTTGTTGGCCCATAGCAGAACACATAATAATCTTTGCTCCTGGATTAATTTTTTTGATTTCTTTCACTGCTTGTATCCCATCCACTTCTGGCATAGTAATATCCATAATCACCAACTCAGGATCTAATTCTTTATATTTTTCAATGGCTTTTGCACCATTTTCCGCCTCTCCTACCACATCAAATCCATACTTGATTAATACATCTTTAACCATCATTCGCATAAATGCAGCATCGTCCACTACTAAAATTCCCTTTGACATCTTTATTCCTCCTTTTTATTTAAGCTTGTTTATTCTTTTTGTAGGATGTACCATATCTGTAATTCGGACTCCATAGTTTTCATCAATAACCACAACTTCTCCTTTAGCCATAAATTGACCATTTACCAATATATCTAAAGGTTCTCCTACTAACTTGTCTAATTCTATCACAGTTCCTTGTGCAAAAGACAAAATTTCACTAATTTTCCTAGAAGTTCTTCCTAATTCTACAGTAATTTCTAAAGGTACATCTCTAATCAAACTAATATTTTCTTTTTCTGTACTGCTAAAGCCTTCATCAAAAGATGGAAACTGCGCAGGTTGAACATTAACTGGTTCCCTTCTATTCATATTGGTTTGCTGAGGTGCTTGATTGTAATGAGCTCCTATCTCTTGTTCTTGTGTTGGCATATTATATTGTGGTTGTGTAGATGTAGTAGATAAATTTTGCTCATAAGAAGAATTTGTATTATTTTGCTCATAATTTTCAAAATTTGTAGAAGTCCCACTTAATAAATTATGCACCAATTCCCTCGCAAAATCAATAGGGATAATCTGCATGATTTCACTATCAATAATATCTCCTACTACCATTCTAAAAGCAACTTTTACAATTCTATCACTATGATTGATAGATTCAAAATGTTGTGCTCCTGATGAAAAATTTACAGACAATGCCTTAGGAGGATGAATATCTATTTTACTATGAAACATTTCTGATAAAGAAGTGGAGGCTGAACCTACCATTTGATTCATAGCTTCTCCTATAGCACTTAAATGAAGTTCTGTTAAATCTCCTGTTACATTTGTTCCACTTCCACCCATCATTAAATCTGTAATAATTTTTACATCATCTTCTTGTAGTACTAAAAGATTTGTTCCTTCTATTCCTTCTTTATATCTAACCTCTACAACAACAAATGGAAGAGGATACTGCTGTGCTAATTCATCCATTGTAAGCACTGAAACCTTTGGTGTTGTAATGGTAACTTTCTGCCCTAATAAAGTAAACAAAGTAGTTGCTGAAGTCCCCATACTAATATTTCCAATTTCACCTAGTGCATCTTTTTCATCCTCAGATAGATCCTCTTGTAAAATTTCTTCTGCTTCTGGCTCTGGAGACGTTCCTTTTAACAACGCATCTATTTCCTCTTGTGAAAGCATATCTCCCATTCTAGTCATCTCCCTTCTCTACAACATCTTCTATTTGTATAGCCATTTTTTTCTTTTTGCTTCCTGGTTTTCCATAATACTTTAATTGATTCTCTACCAAGATTTTTACAGGTTCTTGAATCAATGTATCTAATTCAATGACATCTCCTATTTGAAGATCTAAAAATTCACTTACAGTGATATGGGTGCTGCCTAGAACAGCTCTAATAGATGCTTGTGTTTTTTCTATTCGATGAACCAATATTTCTTCATCTTCTATGGTTCTTTCCTTATTTGTATTTGTAAACCAAAGTCTTGTATTTAACTTTGGCAATATAGGTTCAATTACTAAGTGTGGAATGCATAAATTAACCATTCCTTCTACTTCTCCAATTTTGATGCTTAAAGTAACCAAAGCTATTGTTTCACTAGGTGAAACAATTTGTGCAAACTGAGAATTTGTTTCAATTTTTTCAAGTTTTGGTTCTAACTCTACTACATTTTCCCAAGGTTCTTGAAAAAGCTTTAAAATTTGCTTTACTAATTTTTTTAACAAAGAAATTTCTATTTCTGTAAAATTTCTCGTTTCTTCCATTGGTTTTCCATTGCCTCCTAAAATTCTATCAATGATGACAAAGGCAACTTCTGCTGTAATATCTAAAATAATTTGGCCTTCTAATGGTGCAAAATCAATGATTGCTAAAACAGCAGGATTAGATACAGAATTAATAAATTCATGGCTAGATAATTGTTCTACACTTAACACTTCAACTTGTGCTAAGCTTCTTAAGTATCCAGACAAAAAAGTGTTTAATGATCTTGCAAAATTTTCATGAATAATTTGCAATGTCCGCAATTGATCTTTTGCAAATTTATCAGGTCTTCTAAAATCATATTTTTTTACTTTTGCTTCTTGTGTTTCTGCTGTAATTTCTTGGGCATCTACTTCCCCACTACTTAAAGCTTGTATTAGGGCATCTATTTCACTTTGTGACAATACATCTGACAATTACGATCCCCCCTTTTATTGGACAATAAATTCTACGAAAAAAACATCCATAATTTCATCAGAGGGTACAACTTGTTTTATGGACTTTAAAACTTCTTGTCTCAAAGCTTTTTGTCCTTTTTCCCCAGATAAGTCTTCTTCTGTTTTATCTCTCAATAATTCAAGTATAGCATTGGTCATTTTAGGACGCTTTTCATCTAAAGTTTCTTTTAGCTTTTCATTGATCATTTCTACCTCTATATTTACTTTTAATACTTTTCTGCTATCCTTCACATTTGCATACATCTCTCCTATAGAATAGGTGTAAGTCTTCATGGGTTGAACTTGAGCTTGTTGTGCTCCTTTTTGATGAGTAGCAAAATAAAATGTAGCACCCATTACAACAGCAGTTAAAACAAAACCTATTACACTAAATAATATAATTTTTTTTGTTGTCATTTTCCTACGCCCCTTCTGAGCATTTTAATAATATGATTTTGAAAAATTAGAACGAAGTATTACAATATCTACTCTTCTATTTTTTGCTTTGTTTTCTAATGTATCATTTGGTGCAACAGGATGATACTCACTATATCCTGATGCAGAGAGCCTATTTGGATCTATTCCTGCTCCTTCAATAAAATATCTTACTACATTAGACGACCTAGTTACTGATAGTTCCCAATTGGTAGGAAACTTTTTTGAATAAAGAATTGGATCAGAATCTGTATGGCCTTCTACCGTTATATGCTTATCTATAAACTCTTCTTGCTTTAATAAATCAGATAGAAAAGATAAAGTTTGTATAGCAACAGGCTTTATCTCCGCTTTCCCTGAATCAAACAATACATTGTCCTTAAATCTCAGAAGCAGTCCTTTTGCATTCAAATCCACAAGCATTTGATCCTGCATTCCTTCTTGTTCAATATACTCATCTAATTCTTCTTTCAATTTTTTAAAATCTTCTAGTTCTTCTAGCTGCTTTGTAGCTTGATCTTCATCTAAAGCTTCATTTACATAAGGTGTATTGTCAAGTGTTTTTCCACCCTTTAATACTCCCAAAGACCCTTGCATAGATTGCATAACAGCTTGAAATTTTTGAGCATCGATGCTAGAGAAGGCAAATAAAAGAACAAAAAAGCAAAGGAGTAATGTCATCATATCGCTAAAAGTTGCCATCCATTCAGGAGCACCTGCCTTAACTTCTTCTTTTCTTTTTTTAGCCATCTACCCCTCCACTCCCTCTTTTTGAACAGACTCTTTTCTCTCTTTTGGTGGTAGAAAAGATTTTAATTTTATTTCTATGATTCTAGGATTTTCTCCAGCTTGGATAGATAAAAGACCTTCTACCATTACTTCTTTTATCATAATTTCTTCTCTACTTCTAATTTTTAATTTTGCTGCCATAGGTATAAAAAACAAATTGGCAAGTAGTGAACCATAAAAAGTAGTAATCAGTGCCACTGCCATACTCGGTCCTACTGACGAAGGATCAGATAATGTTTTTAACATATTAATAAGTCCTATCAGTGTTCCTACCATACCAAAGGCAGGCGCTAAACTTCCTAATGTATCAAAAATGCTTCTTCCATCTCCATGTCTTTCTTCCAAAAAAGCTAGTTCTGTTTCTAATATATTTCTTACCAATTCAGGATCTGTTCCATCTACGATAAGCATAACTCCTTTTTTAAGGAAATCATCATCAATTTTATCTGCTGCTTCCTCTAAGGCAAGTAGTCCTTCTCTTCTTGCAATATTGGCAATGTCAATAATCTTTCCAATTACTTCTGAAGCATTCATATTTTTAGTAGCAAATGTCTTTTTAGCTACTACTAAAGCATCTTTTACTTTATTGAGAGGATAGGCTACCAAACAACCTGCAACAGTTCCTCCCATAACAATAACAATAGATGGCATATCCACAAATGATGAAAGCTCTCCACTTAACAAAATTCCCCATACTACTAATCCCATTCCTGCAACAATCCCTAATATCGTAGCTAAATCCAAAGCCTACACCTCGTTTCTTAAGGAATTAAACTTTATGTCTATTTGTGAAAAAATTTTTTGTTTATATTTTATGATTTTATGAATCATTTCATCAGTATTTTCTAATACTACAACTTTTTTACCTGTTGTAAGAGTAATCACCGTATCTGGTGTAGACTCAATAGTTTCTATTAAATCCGAGTTTAATACATATTTTTTTCCACTTAATCTAGTCACTTCTATCATATGCATCTTCCTTTAAATTTCCGGGCTAAAAAGCCCGGAAAAATTATCTTTTTAAGTTTACAAGTTCTTGAAGCATCTCATCTGTGGTGGTAATTACTTTAGAGTTTGCTTGAAATCCTCTTTGAGTCGTAATCATATAAGTAAATTCTCTTCCTAAATCTACATTAGACATTTCCAAAGTTCCAGGACTTATATTTGCAAAACCATTACTTCCTGGAAGTCCTATTGAAGCATTTCCTGAGTTTCTAGTTTCTTGATACATATTAGATTGAGTCTTTTCAAGGCCTGCAGGGTTTCTAAAGTTTGCAATAGCAACTCTTCCTAATACTCTTCTCATACCATTTGAAAAATTCCCTATAATTTCTCCAGTTGGTGCTACAGAATATCCATCTAAAACTCCTTGTTTGTATCCTTTTCTTTGTATAGAAGTTTTAGATGTATCTGAAATTTGAGTCATTTTATTCAGATTAATCGGAAAAGTAAGTGCTCCTGCTCCATGTGTTAATGCTGTTCCTATAGTAATATTCATTTCCTTATTAGCTGGATCTGATATCATATTTCCATCTTTATCAAAAGTTAACTTAAATGACTTAGCTTCAAAACCGCCTGGATCTGTTCCAGGTGTTACAGTGATTGTTCCACTAGTATCATCTATTTTCCAACCTGTAGATTCTCCATCAGCTAACATAGCTCCGCCTGGAACCATATAAAAAGCATCTACTTGCCATTCACTAGTAGGGTCTGTTGGAGGAGTAGTAGTCGAATCACCTGGGTTTACTTGCATTTTAGTAAAAATCAATTTTATATTATGCTGGTTTCCAAAATCATCATAAACTTCTATAGTACTTTCATGACCTAAAGCTTCTGCAAGCTTATCATTTTGTCTATAAACAGGCACTCCTGCTGCTTTTGACGCTGGTCCATCAATTTGATAAAGCCCATTATCCCCAATTACATCAGGAGGATTTGTTGGATCAGGTACTATAGTAGTAAATGTTTCTGTTCCTGAATTTAAATTCCCATTCAAAGTTACGATATCTTCTCCTGGAATAGGTGGAACAGATGGTTTGGTTGCTTGCGGTGGATATACAACAGATCTATCTATTTTAAGTCCTTCTATACTAGTCTTAAGCCTTCCTGTATCATCTGCCATATATCCAAGTACTT
Organism: Inediibacterium massiliense; assembly: GCF_001282725.1. Taxonomy (NCBI): domain Bacteria; kingdom Bacillati; phylum Bacillota; class Clostridia; order Peptostreptococcales; family Thermotaleaceae; genus Inediibacterium; species Inediibacterium massiliense. The sequence goes on from NZ_LN876587.1 coordinate 1,351,576, forward strand.
TATATCCATCTTGTGTACATAAATTCCCATAATCATCTAATACAAAATTTCCTGCTCTTGTATAGTATCTATTTAAAAAATTTGCATCTCCTGATACCATAAAATATCCATCTCCGTTGATCATCATATCTGTAGGGTTGTCTGTCTTTTCAGGAGCCCCCATTCTTTGGATCACATCTACAGATCCTACATCAACCCCTAGACCCACCTGCATAGGATTTGTTCCTCCACGGCCATCTTGGGCTCCACCTGCACCTTTTATAGTTTGATTATAAGTTTCTTTGAAAGTAACCCTTGACCCTTTAAAGGCTACCGTATTTACATTTGTAATATTGTTTGCCACTACATCCATTTTGAATTGATGAGCACTCAAACCTGATACGGCTGAGAACATAGATCGCATCATTTTGCATAACCTCCCCTTTTATATTTGATCTCCTCTATCATTTAGAGATCTATAGCCTCCTTTATCAGGTCCAGCTATATGATTACAGCCCCGTCTATATTTGTAAAAATATTTTCTTTTAATTGTTCATTTGTTGCAACTGTAATAATAGTTTTATTCTTTACACTAGCAACAAATGCTTTATTGTCCATCAAAATTAGTGCTTCTTTTATCCCCTTTTGATTGGCTTTTGAAACCGCTTCATTAATTTTTGTCATCTCATTTGGATGTATTTTAATATTTCGAGATTCTAGCCTTTCTACTGCATGCTTTGAAAATTTTACCTCTTTATTAATTTCTTGATTCAATACTTGATCAAAGCCTTTTGATATAGGCTTATTTCGTGATACTGTTTGATTGATTTGAGGTCTTATATGATGAATCATCATCTTATTCATCTTTATTTCCCTCCATTATCCTTTGATGGAGTCTCTACTGGTGGCTTGATCCCATATGCTTCTAGTGCTTTATTTAAATTTACGAGCTGATTGAGTATTTCCTTATTATTATTAATAATCGTTTCATTAGATTTAATCATTTCATCCGCTATGATTTGTGTCCCTAATAAATTTTTTGCCGTAACCGTATTTAAATTTTGAAGTTGCTCCAAACTACTAAATTGTGCCATTTGAGCAATAAATTCTTTATCCTCTACTGGATTTAGTGGATCTTGATGACTAAGTTGTGTGACTAGCAATTTTAAGAAATCATCTTTTCCAAGTCTATCTTTAGCAGTGTTCTGCGCTTCTTTATCTGTATTTTTACTTCCCTCTACTTCTTTTTTTTGATTGATAGGTTTAAATACTAATTTATCATCATAAACATTGGTAGAACTTTGAGTAGAACTTATAGTACTCATTTTCTCACCTCCTATCCTAATTGATTGATTTGAGATTTTTCTGTAGAATTTATAGAGCTTAGCATCTCTTGAATCTTTAATTCGTCATTTTCAATAAATGGATCCATTGCTTTTGTATTTTTTCTCTTAAAATTCATATGTCCTTGCTGACTATTTTGTTTGGAATCTTGTCCTACACTTACATTAAATTGCTCAATTCCTAAACCCTTTTGTTGAAGTGCTTCTTTTAATCCATTAAAATTAGATTCTAATACTTCTTTAACTGCTTGATTTTCTGCAACAATATTAGCTACCACTACTCCTCTTTCAACAGATATGCTCATAGATAATTTTCCTAAATGCTCTGGTTTTAGCTGGATATTCATCTCTGATCCTTTTTCATCTACAATCACACTGGCTTTCTCTATAATTTGATTTAAAACAGAATCAAATTGAGGCTTTTGTAAAGAAGCTTGTGTTTTAATTTGTTCTACAATATTTTCTGTATTTGGCATAACAAATTGAGTTGGAATATCTTGAATAACTTTTTCATTTACAACAACTTTTGTCTGGAAATTTGCAAAAAATCCTCCTTTTTGTTTGTCTGGATTTTGGTTTTGCATAGATTCCTTTTGTTCACTATGTATTTCGTTTTTTATTTCTTTTCTTTCTGTAAATATTTCACTTTTTTCTTCTGTTTGAGTAAATGCATTTTTTTGTAGATTTTCTGTTTTCACTACCTCATTGTTTGCTTCAATCATATTCCTCGTGTTTTTAATAGGTTCCGCTTTCTCAGCAGCTTCCATCCATTCTTTCATCTGAGCTAAAATATTTTTAAAATCCTTTACAACATCCATATTTTCATCAGAAGAAATTAAAGTATTTTCCATTTCGCTTAGCAAAGAAAATATTTTTTCTTCCTGAGATTTTATATTCTCTAGATTCAATAAAGGATCTTTTGATAAACTTGTAAGTATTTCTTGTATTTCTCCTTTTAACTCCACAAACATTTCTTGTATTTCTTTATTTAATTCTGTAAAGTTGCTTTGATTCATCATATTTTCTAAATCATTCATTACTTGCATCATATTTTCTATGACTTCTTTTGGTATCTCTTGTTTTTCATTCTTCTTAATATCCTCTTTTATCTCATCTTTAGAAGAAGGCTTTACTTTTTCTTCTTTAATTTCATTCTGAGAAGAAGATTCTACCTTTGTCTCTTCTTTAATTTGAGGATCTTCCTTGATCTTTTGATCATCTTTTGGAACTTGTTTACTTTGTTCTTGACTAACTTTCTTAGTGAGTATGTCATCAAAAGCTTTACTTTTTTTAGGTTTCTCAGATAATTTAGATTTTGGCTCGATATTTCTTTGAATCATATTTGAACGGATCACCACGTTTTCCATCTTTTCACCCCCTTTCTCATAAATATATTATGGTAAACTTAATTTTTTTGATATTTCAGAAGCTATATTTGTATCTATTGTAGTAAGTACCTGAGCAACGGTCTTATCTTTTAGTTTTTTTAATACCTCTATTGCAATTTGTTGGTCAGTAATTACAATATCTTCTTTATTTTCAAAAGTATATCTTTGAGTCGTATTCTTACTTTTAAATAATTTTGTAATCATAGTACCAATCTCTTGTGGTTCCATTTTATTGTATACTTTTACCAAATTATCTATTTTATTATCAAAGTCTGTATAAATTTGAATAGCCTTTATAATATCCCCTGTTAATGTATCTGTTCCATTCTCTAAAATTTCATCTACCTTGATTTGTTCAAAAAGCTCATGTTTAAATTCTTTATCTTCTACTTTACATAACACTTTAGCTACTTGAGTCATATTCATATTTCTATAAATAATAGCTAAATCTTCTATTCCATATTTCTGAGTATTCCCAATATCTTCTACTAATTTTTCTGGTTTTTCTTCATTATAAATACTTGCAGTATTCATTAGTTCATTTTCTTTATCTTTCATTTGATTTAAAAGATCTTTTGCTTGTTTTTGTTTTTTTATAGAACTATAGTTAGAAATAAGTCTATATGCCATTTCTTCATCTAAAAATCTTAATGTAGTTGTTGCTTTCTTTTCATTTATTTGTTCTAAAACCAAACCCATTTCTTTATAAGAAATCCATTCATTCATTAAATCATCTTGTATGTCTTGTACAATATTGAGTGTAGATAATCCTTCGTAATATTTTGCCTTTTGCTTAATCTCTTCTTTTCTATCTTTTTCAATTTGATCTAAAGTAGCTGTTAAAATATCTTTTTTCATAGAATTTTGTCTGATTCTTTCTAAGACTGCTTCTGTTTTTCTACTATCCATTTGAGTCATCATCTTTACAATTTCTGTATATAACTGATTATCATCTTTTTGCATAATAAGTAGTTTATCAGAAGCACTTTCTTCATCTAAACTTACAAAATATCTTGCCACGTCTCTTTTTTGTTCTTGTCTTTCCTCTTTTGTCGGAAATCTCTCAAAATATGAACCTACAAAAGGTGCCTTTGTCAAATATTTATTTGCCGTATATTTAAAATTATCATTTGTAAAATATACAATTATGCCAATGACAATAGGAACCATAATAAAAGTGAGAATAATTTTGGCAATCAGTTTTCCTATTCCCATTTTCTTTGATTCTTCTTGTTCAATTTCTTTGTCCTTTGCCATTTTGTCCCCCTAATTGTTACTAAAATTTTTAAAAGTAACCAATTGATCTACAAAATTTGCTTCTTCCTTTTTTTGTTCTTCATGAAAGGTTTCTTTTGCTTTTTCTTTTAATTTTTCAAATGTCTTTTTTTCTTTAGAAGCTTGTATTAATTCATTTCTACATGTTATGATTTCATGATTGCATTTTTCTATTTTCTCTACTTGAGTGTCTATGTTTTTTTTCAAACTAACTAAATAAGTATGATAATTTTTCAAATGTCCTACATTTACACCTGCCTCCATTTTAGAAGCAATATGAATATGACAATTTGTTTGATAGTTTTCTAAATTCGTTAAGTGCATTTTCTCTTTTTTAAGTTTAGACTGAGCTTGATTGAGTTTCCCTTTTTTTGCATCCTCATATTTTTGCTTTACTTCTAGTAAATTTTCATACTTAAATTTAAAACCCTGCAACCAAATCACTCCTTACTTTAGAAGATTTTTCATTTGTAAAAGAGCTTCTTCATAATCTATTTTTTCATGAATTCCTTGCTTTAAATAATCATTAAGTGGATCAATCATTTCTATAGCATGGTCAATTTTAGAGTTGCTCCCTTTTACATATGCACCTATATTAATTAAATCCTCTGCCTCTTTATAAACAGCTAATGTATTCTTAAATTCATCCGAAAGTTTTCTATGTTCTTTATCTACAATATTAGGCATTACCCTACTTACACTTGCCAAAAGATCTATAGCTGGATAATGATTTTTATTGGCTAATTTTCTAGACAATACAATATGTCCATCTAATATCCCTCTAGCTGTATCTGTGATTGGTTCTGTTAAATCATCTCCATCTACTAAAACAGTATATAAAGCTGTAATAGATCCTTTGTCAGAATTCCCTGATCTTTCTAAAAGCTTAGGTAGTGCTGCAAATACAGAAGGGGTATATCCTTTTGTTACAGGAGGCTCTCCTACCGCTAATCCCACTTCTCTTTGTGCCATTGAAAAACGAGTCAAAGAGTCCATTAAAAGCATTACATTTTTGCCTGTATCTCTAAAATATTCAGCAATTGAAGTAGCAAGTAAAGCTCCTTTCATTCTTACTAATGCAGGCTGATCTGATGTTGCAATAACTAACACAGATCTTTTTAGCCCTTCCTCTTGTAGATCATTTTCAATAAACTCTCTTACTTCTCTTCCTCTTTCTCCAATAAGTGCAATCACATTTACATCTGCCTGTGTATTTCTTGCGATCATCCCCATCAAAGTACTTTTTCCTACTCCACTACCAGCAAAAATTCCTATTCTTTGCCCCTCTCCACAAGTTAAAAGTCCATCTATTGCTCTGACTCCTAATGATAAAACCTTCTCTATCTTTCTTCTTTGTAGCGGATTGGGAGGTTGATTGTTAACTGGATATTTCTTTGTGCTATTGATTCTTCCTTGATCATCTATTGGATTTCCTAAACCATCTAAAATACGTCCTAAAAGATCCTCTCCTACATTAACTGTCAATGTATCCCCTGTTGCTAAAACTTTACTTCCTGGTCCTATTCCATCCATTTCACTTAATGGCATTAAAAGAACTTTTTCATCTTTAAAGCCTACTACTTCTGCTTGAATAGGAGTATTTTGTTTCAGTGGATAAATATGACATAATTCTCCTAACTTTACTGCAGGCCCTAATGATTCTATGGTCAGTCCTACAACACGTGAAACCTTTCCACTATATTTGATGAAATTGCCAGTTTCCACAGCGTATCTGTACTTATTTAGACTCAGCATAGATCTTTTCACTCACTCTCTAACAATTCATAAAATAATGATTTTACTTGTTCAAACTGTGTTTGTATACTGGCATCTACACTCCCTGAAATAGTATCAATGATACAGCTACCTTTCGTTAAAGTAGCATCTTGTTTAATGATAATATCATCAATATTTTCTACCAAGCATAATATTTTCTCTTTCACACTACTTACATATTCATAATCATTAGGACTCACTCTTAAAGTTAGTGTTTCTGTATATGCACATTTATTGAGTCCTGACTTAATAAGTCCTATAATCGTTTCATGAGAACTTTCTATTTTATCATTCAGTAGTTTCTCTACAGTTTGAATCACCAAACCAATGACTTCTTTTTCTAAATTTTTTACTAAATTTTCTTTTGTTTTTAGCATCTCATTTTTAATTTGCAAAGCTTCGCGGATAAAATTTTGTGATTCTTCTTTGCCTTTTATATACCCATTAGAGTGTCCTTCTTCACACCCTTTTTTGTATCCATCTTCCTTTGCTTGTTCATATATTTTTTTCGCATCCTCATGTGCATCCTTAATAATCTGTTCTGCCTGTTTTTGAGACTCATTTATTTTTTCTTGCACAAGTAGTTCAATCTCTTTCATTTTTTGTTCGTGTATTTTTTCATAATCAATATCTTCGTAAGGATTTTCAAGAGTGATTTTTTCTTGTTCTTCGTCCTTTGAAACATTTTCTGATACGATTTGTTTTTTCTCGCCTAGGATTACATAAGAGGATTTAAAAATTTTAGACAATGATTTCATCTCCTCCTCCACGAGATATTATAATTTCTCCAGCTTCTTCAAGCTTTCTAATAGCATTTACAATTTTTTGTTGTGCTTCTTCTACATCTTTTAATCGAACTGGTCCCATAAATTCCATATCTTCTTTGATCATCTCTGCCATACGTTTAGACATATTATTAAAGATAATTTCTTGTACTTCCTCAGTAGCACCTTTTAATGCAACTGCCAATTCATTATTGTCTACATCACGTATAAATCTTTGAATAGATGTACTATCTAATGTAATAATATCTTCAAATACAAACATTCTCTTTTTAATTTCTTCTGCCAACTCAACGTCTTCAATTTCAAGGGATTCCATAATAAATTTCTCTGTTCCTCGATCTACCGCATTTAATAAATCTACAATTGCTTGTATTCCTCCAGCAGAAGTATAATCCTGTGTAACCATGGAAGATAATTTGTTTTCTAAAACAGATTCTACTTCTTTAATGATTTCAGGTGTAGTTCTATCCATAGTTGCAATACGTTTTGCAACTTCTGCTTGTTTGTTTTGAGGAAGAGCTGAAACAATTTGTCCTGCTTGCTGTGGTCCTAAATAAGATAAAATAAGCGCAATTGTTTGTGGATGCTCATTTTGAATAAAGTTTAACAATTGACTAGCATCTGCTTTTCTTACAAAGTCAAAAGGTCTTACCTGTAAAGAAGCTGTAAGCTTATTTACAATATCAAAAGCCTTTTCTGAACCCAATGCCTTTTCTAAGATCTCTTTTGCATAATTAATTCCGCCCTCAGAAATATATTCTTGTGCCAAACAAATTTGATAAAATTCTTCTAAGACCTTTTCTTTTTCTTCAGAAGAGATTCTTCTCATATTTGCAATTTCTAAAGTTAATTCTTCTATTTCCTCTTCTTGAAGATGTTTAAAAATCTTTGCTGACTTATCAGGTCCTAAAGATATTAATAGTACAGCTGCTTTTTCTTTTCCTGTCAATCCTGTTTTTCTAGACATCTCCTACACCTCTAATCTTCATTAATCCAATTTTTAAGCAGTTGTGCTGTGGCTTCTGGATTTTTATCAATAAATTTGTCGATTTGTTTTTTATACTCTGATTTCTCACTAACTTCTATTTCGATTTCGCTTGCCTCTTCCTCTAATGTTGGAATAGGAGTCTCTAATACTTCTTCCATCTCTTGTTTTCTTCTTCTCACTCTATATACTGTATATCCTAAAGCCCCTATCAACAATGCACCTAGTAAAGCCATAGCCCATAGTGGAATTGCTTCTAATCCTTTAGGCTCTTGTTCCATATTTGCAAATTCATCCTCTAGGGTATTGTCAAAATCCTTAGTCATTACTTCTACAACTTTTGTGTCTATGCCTGTTGATGCAGATACAAGATTGACTACTTTTTTACGATCTTCATCTGTTAATTCTTGGTTAGGAAGAGCCTTTTTATTTAAAACTATGGCAACTGTAATATCTTTGACTTGCCCCTTGGCTTTTACAAGCTTTTTATTCATTTCATTTAATTCATAATTAATAACTTGATTTGATTTTTTATATTTTGAATTGTTATTATCTGTCTCTTCATATTGTACAATATCTTCTGAGTTTGTATCTGTTCCTGGAACTCCACCTTCTGTTCCATTGACTACTTCTTCCTTTAGATCATTCATACTACGAACAAGTCCATTTGTTTCATCTTTAACAGGTGGTGCAAACTCTTTTACATCAGTTACTTCACTATCAAAATCAAGCTTTACATTTACCATAACTGCCACATTTTCTGGACCATATATAGTAGATAAAAATTCTGTTAAGCTATTTTGCATTTTACTTTGTACTTGATGTTGAAGATTTAATTGAGTAGAAGCATCAAAAGCTTCATCTTCGGATTCTTTATTTAAAACTTGTCCACGATTATCTACAACCGTTACATTTTCTGGGTCTAAATCTTTTACCGCATTAGAAACAATCATTATAATTCCATTAACTTGATCTTTAGATAACTGTACTTTTGGCTCTAGCTCTACAAAAACAGATGCCTTTGCCTTTTGATCTTGCATTAAAAAGTTTGTATCCTCTGGTACTGTTAAATTAACCTTTGCATTTTTTACTCCTTCAATTTCACGTATAACACTTGATAATTCATTTTTTTGAGCAATTAAAAATCTTTTTGCTCTTTCCTCATTAGTCATGGTTAAACTGGTATTATCCAGCATTTGTTCATATGAAAAATCTTCTTTTGGAAGACCTGCTACTGCTAAATTTGCTTGTGCTTTATTTTTATCTTCCTTTTGCACTAAAATACTACTTCCTGCATCATTTGTTTTCCAAGGAATAGCCATTTCATCAAGTTTTTGTGTGATTTCTCCTCGATCTTTTGGGGTAATATCATTAAATAAAACTACATATTCAGGCTTTGAAGTAAAATAAAATAATAATGCCATACTTATAACTACTAATAACCCACTGACAGCAATTTTAATCTTTTGCGCTTTACTCAACTGTTTATAAAAGTCATTTAATTGTTCTTTTATTTGTTCTAGTCCATTGCCCATCAATCCACCTCACTCCTTATGGATAAAATCATTTTTAAATTTGTAGTCTCATAATTTCTTTATAGGCATCTAGAACTTTATTTTTTACTTCTATAGTAAATTGTAAAGCGATTTCAGATTTGTCAGCTGCTATCATAACTTCATGAACATTATCAATTTCTCCCATAGCTGCAAGAGTATCCATCTTTTCTGATTCTATTTGATAATCATTAGCTTTATTTAATGCATCCTTCAAAAAACTTGAAAAACTTTCCGAATCTCCTATTTTTTTCGAGTCATAAGAAGTATCTCTTGCAGCTATATTCATAATACTATTTATATTCATTTTAAAATCCTCCATTTTCACTATCTACCAATTTCTAATGCCTTCATAGCCATACTTTTTGTAGCATTCATAGCCGTTACATTTGCCTCATAAGATCTTGTAGCAGAAATCATATTTACCATCTCAGTAACAATATCTACATTAGGCATTTGTACATATCCTTCATCATCTGCATCTGGATGTCCTGGATTGTAAACTTTTTTAAAGGGACTTTTATCCTCCTTAATACCAATTACTTCTACTCCACCTCCTACAGGCTCTCCATTCTTTACTTGGCTTAGCACTTCTGAAAAAGATGGGTTTACTTGCTTAAACACAGGGACTTGTCTACGATATGGCGTCCCACTACTTGTTCTTGTTGTATTTGCATTTGCTATGTTTTTAGAGATAACATCCATTCTTAATCTTTCTGCTGTCAATCCTGACGCATTTATATTAATGGAATGAAACATACCCATAAAAATTTACCTCCCGTCTTTTATTACCATTTTTAATTTTCTAAAATTAGAATTAATTCTTTGCGAAACTAAATTAAATTGAATTGTATTTTTAGCCAATTCTGCCATTTCTACATCAGCATCTACATTGTTTCCATCTTTTCGATACTTTCCATTTAAATCCTTTATGGAGATAGGTTCTATATTATCTATATTCTCTTTTCCTATCGAAAAATGTTTCTCATGTGTTCTTGTTCCTTGTATAGATGAAGTAGATAAATTTTCTTTTAAAATAGATTCAAATTGAACCATATTTCTTTTATATTTAGGTGTATTAACATTTGCAATATTATTAGATATAGCTTCATCTCTCATCCATGATGCATCTAATGACTTCTTTAAAATATTTATATTCCCAAAAGATTGATCAAAAATATCCATAATTTTCCCCCTATTATTTTATTACATATTCCATAATTATCCTATCCGATTTTTATTTTATGCAATTATTATATTTCGACATAAATTTCATTTTCCCTTCATTTTTCCTTCTTCTTTTTATTGCAAACTTCTTCTTTTCTTCCCTTATTATAATACATTTATACATAATTTGTTATAAATTTGCTTAAAATAGGAAATGGGCACTATATATGTATCACTTTCATTACTTAATACTTCATATTGAGTAAATATATTCTTTACTATATAGCAAAAGAACAACCTTTTGGTTGTTCTTTTATGGTATAGATTATCTTTTTAATTTTTCTAATTCTTCGATCAATTTGTCATTTAAAATTTTAATATGTGTTCCTTTCATTCCTAATGATCTAGATTCAATGACTCCTGCACTTTCAAATTTTCTAAGAGCATTTACAATAACAGATCTTGTAATGCCCACTCTATCTGCAATTTTACTAGCTACTAAAAGTCCCTCACTACCTTCTAATTCATCAAAAATATGCTCAACAGCTTCAAGTTCTGAATAAGAAAGAGTACCAATTGCCATTTGAACTACAGCTTTTTTTCTTGCCTCTTCTTCAATTTCTTCACTTTTTGCTCTTAGGATTTCCATTCCTACCACTGTAGCACTATATTCTGCTAAGATCAAATCTTCATCTATAAACATTTTATCATGTCTTGATAAAATTAAAGTACCTAACCTTTGTCCACTGCCATTAATAGGCACAACTGTTGCAAGCTTATCAATGCTTTCTACATCATATTTAAAGATTTCTAATAATTCATCTCCAGTTACATTGTATCTAGTTTCTGTTATCTTCATAAATTCCTCATTGTATTCATCTGGGAATTTTTGTCTTCCTGTATCTGAATCTGTAATAATAGGATTTTCTGAATCATCTATTAAATTCACTCCTAATACTTTACCTTTTTTACTAATTACATAAACATTAGCATCTAGTACTTGACTTAAAGTTTTACATAATTCGGAAAAGGAAACAGGTATATTTCCTGACTGTTGAAGTATTTTGTTTAGTTTTCTTGTTTTTTCTAATAGTGTATTACTCATTTGAATCCTCCTTGTAATATTTGTCTTATAATATAGTGTATGAGCTCTTCATCAAACTCTTATTTTTAGTTTGCTCTTTTATACAAAAATAATTTTTTATAATACATAGAAAATTATTTGCTTAATAACCCTGTTGATCCATTCATAATTTCTGTTATATATTTGCAAAAATTTATTTATAGATCTTCCAAAAGAAGACTTTTTATGTACCAAAGGTCTTTTACAAAATCATTTTAATCATTTCTGTTTTTAAAATCTTCTTGAAATTCTACTCTTACCAATCCCATATCCTATTTAAAATCTACATAATCGAGATTGGTTATACAGCATTATTTTTAATTTTAAGTATTCTCTGAACAAACCACAAGCAATAGTATCACATTTTTGCAATTTATTCAATATCAAATTTTAAAATTATTCATTTTTTTCAACTTATTCGTTCGTTTCCTCTGTCCTTTTATATTTACATTCTTTATTAGAACACTGAATCAATGTATCTTTTTTTCTAATTTTTTTGATCAAAATAGATTCACATTCTGGACACTTTTCATCAATAGGTCTTCCCCATGTCATAAAATTGCAATTTGGGAAACTTCCACATCCAAAAAACAATCTTCCTTTTTTTGATCTTCTTTCTACTAAATCTCCACCACATTTAGGACATTGTACCCCTATTTTTTTTACAAAAGGTCTTGTATGTTCACATTCTGGATAAGCAGAACAAGCTAAGAATTTTCCATACTTTCCATATTTAATTACCATATTTTTACCACAGACTTCACAAATTTCATCTGTTTCTTCTTCAATTAATTCTATTTTTTTGATTTCTTCTTCTGCATGTTTTAGAGTTTTCTCAAAAGGTTGATAAAATTCATCAATCACTTTCACCCACTCTACTTGATCTTCCTCAATTTTATCTAATTGTTCTTCTAGCTCTGCAGTAAAATATTCATCTAAAATATCTGGGAAATATGACCTTAATAAATCTGTAACAATCACTCCTAATTCCGTAGGTTTTAAGGCTTTATTTTCTCTTTCTACATATCCTCTACTCAATATGGTAGATATGATAGGAGCATATGTACTAGGTCTTCCAATATTTTTATCTTCTAATTCTTTTACTAACGAAGCCTCTGTAAATCTTGCTGGCGGTTGCGTAAAATGTTGCTTAGGATCCAATTTCTCTAGTTTTAGTTCTTGGTCTTTTGAAACCTCTGGAATTTCATTATCTGAAATAGCTCCATAGGTATATACTTTTAAAAATCCATCAAATACCAATTTTGATCCATTTGCTTTTAATAAATATCCATTATTTAAAATATCTACTGCATAAGTTTCATAAAGCGCATATTTCATTTGACTTGCTACAAATCTCTCCCAAATAAGTTTATACAATTTATATTGTTCTTTGCTAAGAGAAGATTTAATTTTTTCAGGATGCCTTTCTACATCTGTTGGTCTTATAGCTTCATGGGCATCTTGCGCTTCTTTTTTTGTTTTATACTTTTTTTCTTCCTCTGGAATATATTTTGTCCCATAATTTTCTAGGATGTATTTTTTAGATCCTTCCTGTGCTTCATTAGAAATTCTTGTAGAATCTGTTCTAATATAAGTAATTAAACCTACACTACCTTCTCCCTCTACATCTACTCCTTCATAGAGCTGCTGAGCTACTATCATAGTTTTTTTGGTAGTATAGCCTAATCTATTTGCTGCTTCTTGTTGCAAGCTACTAGTAGTAAACGGAGGATATGGATTCCTTCTTTTTTCTTTTCTTTTTACTTCAGATACAAAAAAAGTTCCTGCTTCAAGGTCTTTGATTACTTTTTGTACTTGTTCTTCATTCCCTAGTTCCATTTTTCCATCAGTCGTTCCATAAAACTTTGCCTCAAAGCTTTCACGACTATCATCATTTATAAAATTACCTATAATACTCCAATATTCCTTAGGTACAAAATCTTCTATTTCTTTCTCTCTGTCACATATGATCTTTGTCGCAACAGATTGTACTCTTCCTGCACTCAAACCTTTTCTAATTTTTCTCCATAAAAGTGGACTGATGCTATATCCTACCAATCGATCTAAAATACGTCTTGCTTGTTGCGCATCTACTAAGGTTTTATTGATTTTTCTAGGATTTTTTACCGCATTTTTAATGGCATTTTTGGTAATTTCATTAAATTCAATTCTACATTTTTCATCTTCATCAATATCTAGTATATGAGCTAAATGCCATGAAATAGCTTCTCCCTCTCTATCAGGGTCTGTTGCCAATAAAACTTTTTTGGCTTTTTTAACCTCTTTTTTTAAATCCTTAATTACAGGACCTTTTCCCCTAATGGTTATATAGTGAGGCTCATAACTATTTTCAATATCTATACCCATTTTACTTTTAGGTAGATCTCTCACATGGCCAACCGAAGCAGCCACTTTATAGTTTTTTCCCAAAAACTTCCCAATCGTTTTGGCTTTTGCTGGAGACTCTACAATCACTAAAGATTTTGCCACAACTTCACCCCCACTTGTTAAAGCAATAGTAATTATATCAAAAACCTTTTCAAATTTCAAAACATTATCCGAATAGTCATTTTATCATAAATAAATTTCCTGGCAACTGCTTGATCATATCTTTTAATTCTAGCACTGTAAGAATCCCATTGATTTCATCTATTCTTAAATTTAATTGTTGACAAATTAATTCTAAATGCATAGGTTGACTTTTGTAAATAGCATAATAAATTTCTTTTTCAATATCACTAAGATGTATTAAATTTTTTATTGGATTAGGATCATTTCCAATATTTAGTTCTTCTAATACATCTTCTATATTTGTTACTAATTTTGCTCCTTGCTGAATAAGTCTATTGGTTCCTTCACTTAAAGGATGATTAATATTTCCTGGCACTGCAAATACTTCTTTTCCTTGTTCTAATGCAAGCTCTGCACTAATTAAAGACCCACTTTTGATTCCTGCTTCTACTACAATAAGCCCCTTAGCAATCCCACTAATAATTCTATTTCTAGCAGGAAAATGTTGTGGTAATGGCTCTACATCTACTCCATACTCAGATAATAGTACTCCACTTTTTTCAATTTCTAGCATCAATTTTTGATTTGTCTTAGGATAACATATATTTAGACCACATCCTAATATAGAGATGGTTCTACCTCCATTCTCTATTGCCCCTTTGTGAGCCATTGTATCTATTCCATAAGCCATTCCACTTACTACGGTAATTTTCCTTTGAGCAAGTTCTTTTGCAAGATGATAGGCTACATATTTTCCATAAGGTGAGGCTTTTCTAGATCCTACTATGGCTACCGCATTTGTATCTTCATCGGAAAAATTTCCTCTTTTAAAAAGTAAATAAGGAGCATTATAAATATATTTTAAATCTTTTGGATATTCTTTATCCTTTTTAGTAATAATATCTATTTTATATTTTTCCATTTTTTCTCTCCACCGAGAGATCATACATAAATCTTTATTTTCTATTATGTTATGAATCACACTTTTATTTATTCCACTTAGCTTTTTTATATCCTCTATAGAAGCATTATAAATATTTTTAGCATTTCCAAATTTTTTGATTAAGTACTCTATAGTTTGATTTCCTACGCCACTTATACTGCGTAACCATACTAAATAATCATTTTCATTCATATATTACCCACCCCAAAACTTTCGATCTAAGCCTCTATATTGAATAGCCTCTGCAATATGGTTTGTTTTTATATTTTGACTTCCCTCCAAATCTGCGATCGTACGACTTAATTTAATAATACGAGTATAAGCTCTAGCACTTAATCCTAACTTATGGAATGCATTTTCCATTAATTTTTTCTCCTGCTCTCCTAGTTTGCAATACTTTTTCATTTGATTCCCATTTAATTGAGAATTAAACAAAATATGATCTTTTTTATATCTTTCTAATTGGTTTTGTCTTGCTTGTTCTACACTTGTTCTCATTTGAGTAGAATTTTTCCCTTCTCTTTCTTTTGATAGCTCTTCATAAGAAATAGGAGAAACTTCTATGTGCATATCTATTCGATCTAATAGCGGTCCTGAAATTTTTGATAAATATCTTCTTATTTGTGTAGGTGTACAAGTACATTCATGAGATGAATCTCCATAATAACCACAAGGGCATGGATTCATACTAGCTAATAAAATAAACTTAGATGGATATGTAAAATTGCCATATAGTCTTGCAATAGTAACCTCTTCATCTTCAATGGGTTGGCGTAACATTTCCAAAACTCTTCTTTCAAATTCAGGAAGTTCGTCTAAAAATAAAACACCATAATGAGATAGTGAAACTTCTCCAGGTTTGGGTTTTCTTCCTCCACCTATTAAAGCTGTACTTGAAATGGTATGATGAGGTGATCTAAAAGGTCTTTTCTGAATTAAAGATAAATGATTAGAAAGCTCCCCTGCCACACTATAAATTTTAGTGACCTCTAAACACTCTTCATAGGTCATTTCAGGAAGAATACTAGGAAAACATCTTGCTAACATAGTCTTTCCTGATCCAGGAGGCCCTATCATCATAATATTGTGTCCTCCTGCTGCTGCAATCTCAAAAGCTCTTTTTACTAGTTCTTGGCCTCGTACATTACCAAAATCTTCTTTTGGATTATATTCATTTGTTATGTGAACATTGGCTTTATAAGGATCAATAGGCATTTCTCCCTTGAGATATTCAATTACATTTGATAAATGATCACAAGGATAAATCTCTACATCTTCAATCATAGCTCCTTCTTCAGCATTTTCTATAGGTAAAATGATTTTTTTAATACCTTGATTTCTAATCCCAATCACAAGAGGAAGAGCTCCTGTTATTTTATTTAATTTTCCATTTAAAGATAATTCTCCAATAAAAGCAAATTTGTCTATATCTGCATTCTCTAATTGTTCAGATGCTTGTAAAATTCCTAAAGCCATAGATAAATCAAAATGTGTTCCTTCTTTTTTTGTATTGGCTGGAGCTAAGTTTATGGTGATCCTTTTTAGAGGAAAATCAAAGCCTGAATTTTTAATAGCTGCTCTAATTCTCTCTTTTGATTCCTTTACAGCTACATCTGGAAGTCCTACAATATTCAAAGCAGGAAGACCATTAGAAATATCTACCTCTACTTCTGTAATATCTCCATCCAAACCATTTAAAACACAGCTGTAAACTCTTGATAACAATTTTAAGCCTCCTCGATTCATTAAATATACTGTTAAGTATTACATATTCATCAGATTATATTCACAATATGATGAATCAAAGGATTTTTAGAATCATTCATAATAATTTCTATTCCATCAAAACGAAAATCACAATCTTTAATATGCTTTGTTTGTAGGTAATACTCTCCTGTATGCAATAGATGTATTTTCTTCTTTTGATTGATGGCTTCTATAGGTCTTCCATAGGATAAATTTTTCCTAGTTTTTACTTCCACAAATACATATGTATCATTTTTATAAGCAATAATATCTATTTCTCCAAAATGACATCTGTAATTCATAGTGATAATCTTATATTTTGATTTTTTTAGGTGCTTTGCTGCAATATTCTCCCCTAATCTTCCTAACTCTTTTGGATTCATAAAAAATTACTTCCTTAATATATTCTCCCCTTTGATGTATTTAAAACCATATAGTGTTATACATTTTTTGTAAAAAACCCTTTATCTATTCATTTTTTCTGAATATTTAATTATCTTCACGTTGTATTTTTTTCTATATCTAAAAAATCCTTTTAAAAACTCTATCAAAAGGTAATTTTATAATAAAAAATCTCTAAGCACCTCATATAAGTGCTTAGAGATAAGAATTTTATTTAACAGTCGCAAGGACAATGGCATGGACAATCAGATATAGGTTCTACTGCACCAATCGCAACTTGTCTTTTTTGAAGTATCTTCAGGGTAATAAATAAAACCATCTTTTCTTCAATTTGTCTAAATGCTCTTTCTTCAAAAGGCATTTTTCCTCTGCTACAATCTGTATAGTTAAGAATTTCGTCAAACTCTACAATTCTTGCCTTAATCAATTCACAGAAAGGAAGTTCATTAAAATGTTCTTCACTTATTTGATTAAATTCACGAAGATCTCCTGATAACAATTTATCTTTAGATCCAAATCCGTCATTATTTAAAGCTTCTTCTCTAAAATACTCAAACTCTGCTGCTCTATTACATTTTGGTGGAAGTGGTTCAATTCCATTAAATGAAATTGGAGTTGTGCAACTAAATGGTACATCTACTGTACAATGTTTGATATCTCCACAAAATCCTTCTTCATTGGAACATTTTCTTGTAGTATATTCAATGTTTTTTCTTACAAATCCTTTTATAAAAAGCATATTAGTATTTTGTAAAAGTAAACATTGAGTTACTTTTACACGCTTTTTAATATTTTTAATTTCCCATGCAGGCTCTGGTAGGGTAATAAAAGAATCCACATTTACCTTTACAGTTAATTCAGCAAGTACTACAGGTATTTTAGCAATAGAACCTGTTGTTAGAGAACTAATATCAACAGGTGTATTCACACATTCTTCTGAAGTTCCTCCAGATACCTCTACACAATTTCCTGTGCAACCTCTTATTTGTACTTGATTTTTTTGTAAATTTTGTATTGGATTATATTTATTCCATGACATTATTGTTTACCTCCTTATTAGATTCTAATTGATATAAGTTATCCCTTGTCCTGTATCTTGGTATATATTATGCAGATTGTCCCATTAGGTGATTTTACATTTATAAATTTAATCCGTATAAAATCTTTATTTTCGTCCATCACATGAAAGGCACCCATTCCTGAGTGCCTTTCACCTGTACATGCAGTATTTGCGAGATACCCCTGTCCTTATAAAATTTTCTATATCATCTACAATAAATTGTTGTGTTTCTATTTCAATACATAAATCTTTGTAATTATCTATACAAGTCATTGAATTCCCCCTTTGTTCCTAGACACCAGGTATATCTAGGAGTTAGTATTTATGTGGTGTGAGTATATTTTTTATTCCTAGGATTGCTATCTTCCCTAGCCTTATGTCTAATTATTATCCAATTTATACAAATTATGTTATAATATAGTGAAATTATATTAATTTAGGAGGGATATGATGGAACTTAACGGAGACATAGGTGGATATTTGCAAATATTATTAACTCTTTTATTTAAGCTTTTACAATTACTATAATACTAATATTTTTATGCTTAGTATTTAAAATTCTATTTATTATTTTATTTTTCTCAATATCAGAATTTGGTACTTAGATAAGATTTAAACATCATGATGAAAGCAAAGCATTTTTTTATTATAATTATAGAACTAGCTCTCACCATAATGTTCTTTTGTTCTTTTTTTGAGAATCGCTAATATTCAGTTCAATAGATATTACAGATTTTTCATTTTTTGTTACAATAAATTATTGATTAATATTTTCATACGGAGGTTCTTATGCAAAAAAATAATGATTTATTAACTTGTGGGATTGCTATAATTATAGGAGTTATTTGGATATTTTTCACAAAATCGAGCACTTTATTAAATTTAATAATTCAAACTCTAATTTCATTTTTTTCACTAGGTGCATTCTCTAACTTTTTGACTAATGTATTAGGATTTGATAGTTTTAAAAAAAATTCAAGACCACTGCTTATTACTATTGTCATTAAACCTATAGCTGTTTTCATTTTCTTCTCTACAAAATTATTCTCTTTAGTTCCACTACCTCAAATATTATCTGGAATTTGCTTTGTTTATTATGGCTACGGTCTTAAGAATATAAATCATACTTTATTTGGCCTTATCAAACCGATACAATATACATTTATTACATTAGGTATTGCAAAAATTTTATTCGGAACCAATATGTTATTTCACCTAAAACCTTTAACTTTAGTTTCAATGTATCTAAAACTAAGAAGAGAAGTTATGCTTTATTCATTTGCAATAGTTCAAGAATTTCTTTTTTTAAGTATCTTAGCCATGATTATTTATGTATTTATAAGATATTCCAAATATGATCAAGCATAACATGTTTATACAAGAGTGCTTCTAGATAAGCACTTTTTTCATTACTTAGACTAAATAATCCTCTCCTCTTTTACTTCTATTCTTTTCTTATATTTATTTAATCACCTTCAAAGTCAATTTTGGATATCTATATTCAAACATCATCTTTTGGTATGGTTTTTCCTGCTTCATAATCATCTACTGATCTGATACTTACATTAATCAGTTCGGCTGCATGTTCTTGTGTAAAACCTGCATTCTTTCTGCATTCACATTCACCCCCTTTCCATATAAAATGAACTTGTATTCCAAAATCCTTTTAATTTAGGACAACCCTTCTTACTCATACACTTCCTTTTCTTGTTGACCTTAGCCTAGTGGTCATCCTTCTTTCCATCTTTCTTGTTCTTCATATGGCTTCTCCTTATTGCTGTGGCTAAAAGCCTAATAAATTCTTTTTCTCTCTCCTTCACATCTTCACTAGGCTCAACTCTCACCTCTACAATTTCTGGTATTGGTAATCTTCTTGACATACTATCTCTCCTTTCATGCTTTTTATTTAGATGGGTAAAATATAATTATGCTATTGTTTTATTTTTTATTGAGTTAAACTCAACATTCTTTTGAAAAAAAATATCCATGACATCTGCTTTTAGTTCTTTTGCTATTCGTACTTTAATTGAGTCAGGTGGCTGAATTTCATTTTTTTCATATCTACTTATTGTTGATTTATCTTTACCTATACGATTCCCTAATGCTTGTTGAGATAATTCTGCCTGCTCTCTATAAAATTTGATTTTATTATAAATCATACTTTCACCATCCTTTCAAGTGTTTTTTTGTTGAGTATTACTCATTAAATATAATGTATCATCTTGTTGAGTATTATGCAATAGTTTTTTTGTAAAAATATCCTTTATTGATAATTACTCACTTATAATTTTAGATGTTGCACTTTACGCAACATTTAAATTAGACTATAATAATATATAATTGATAAGATGGAGTGGTGAAGTTGATTAATTTTGGTAGTTTTTTAAAAGAAATAAGAGAAAATAAAGAACCTAAAGTATCGATGCGTGAATTAGCAAGAAGAACAAATGTTGATCCATCATATATTAGTAGAATAGAAAAAGGTGAATATATTCCATCTCGCGATGTTGTAAAAAATATTGCAAAAGCACTTGGAGAAAATTCTGATGAATTTTTATTACATGCTGGTTATGTTCCTCTAGAAGAATTAATCCAAAGAACTGGAAGAATAAACAGAATCAATAGTGAATTATCACTAAAGACATTAGGAGAAAAATTGAAATTTTTAAGAGAAAGAAGTAAATTAACTCAAACTGAACTCGCTAAAAAATTTACAAATAAAAACTTTAATATAACAAGTGCAGCCATATCTCAATATGAATCAAACAAACGCATTCCTGATACAGATATTCTTGCTATGTATGCTAATCTATTTAATGTAACTATTGATTGGATTTATGGTCGTACAGATATCAGCTCATCATCCGATCAAATTGATGAAGCTATTAAAGATGCTCCTGAACTACAAGACTTTTGGAAAGAAATGAAAGAAAGAGAAAGTCTACAACTTCTTTTTAAACAAGTTAAAAACCTCTCTGATAAAGACGTTAAACAAGTAATGAGAATTATCAAGGCTATTGAAGATGAGGAAGAAAATGAGTAGATAATAGGATATGATAGCACTTGGCACAAAGGGGGCAATCATAATGATGAATATTCTAGAATCTGCAATTTTGAAAGGTTTAAAATCAAAAGAGATACCTTTTCATGATGTTATGAATGCTTTTAATATCAGAACTAGCATTGCGTTTAATCTTAGTACAAGCATTCAAGGTTTTGTTTATGTAAGTAAGAAAAGCAATTATCATATTATCTTAAACGGAAATATTAATTATGAAACCCAATGCAGGGTTTTTCTTCATGAGATCAAGCATATTATTAAGGATTTACCTCGTATGACTTATATCATTGGACTGGATATGCAGAATGAAAAGTTTGAAATTGAAGCAGATAATTTAAAATTAGGATAGAAATAAAAAGAACTCAAATTTGATTTGAGTATTTTTTAGAAGATTATAAGGAAATATTTTCTTTTATTGTTATTATATTGATAAGTTATATTCCAATAATGTTTATAATGGAAAGATGGAAAAAATGAATATTTAATTTGTGAATGAAACTAATTTCAAAGCTATACTTGATGATAGGAGGATAAAATGAAATTTGAAGAACTTATGAACTTTTATAATAATAAATATAGTATACGATTTAAATTTAATGAATTAAATAAATCAATATCGATTGATATAGATAGAAAAAAATATTACGACAAGTGGATGGAAAAATATTCAAATTTATTTAGAAGTAAAAATTCAAATATACACATGGAATGGAGTATTCGAAATAGTAAAGCAATGAAAGAAATCTACCATTCAGCAACATTTTATATTGAAAGTAAAAAAGCATTAGAAAATGGTATGTTAGGTTCATTTTATTTTCTATGTTATTATTCATTATTTCATGCCATGTTATCAACTCTTTACTATGATATTACTCAAAATATTTCTAATTTAATAAATATAAATCATTCCAAAGTATTAAATTGTTTTATTAGTAACTTCAATAATAAAAATAATCCTATTTTTCCTTATGATATAAAACAGTATTTTTTGAATTTAAAATTTATGAGAGAATCTTATTCATATTGTATGCCACTAAACGAAATGTTTCAACCTATTTTAAAAGAACATAATCCAATTGAAACCCTTGAAAAATATTTAATACTATGCTATCAAATTTCAAGTTTTCATTCTTGTCTTTTATCTAAAAATGTTAATGGATCACTAGATATAAACGGAAATTTGCGTAATTCATTTTCTAAAATGTTTTATAAAGTAAATGGTACAGTTAATCCCAATGATGGAAAACTCTATTTAGATCCACTAAATGAAAATGAATTCTACGAAATAAGAAAATATCATTGTTGGATAGAACCATTTCCTATAGAATTAGACCATTTTTTTGATGAATTCAGAGGTTATAATGTTGATAATCCTATATACGATGTTGATAAATATTTAGAAATTGGAACTAAAGCTCATAGATTTGTTTATGATTCATTGCTATATTGAAAAAATAAATTAGACATGGTGTATCTATACTAATTAAGCTAATAATTAAAAGAAGAAACCTAATTTTAAAGTATGTAAATGTCCAATATATGTATTGAGATAGAATTAAATACATTTAATAAAGGACTTTTTTGAATGATTTTAAAAAAGTTTAAATTCAAATTTAATTTACTAGGAGAGAAATATGAAAAATAGAATGTTAAAACCTTGGATTAAAGGCAATGAGAGCATAACACCCCAAAATTTTATTTCAAATAATGAACCGGATTTTGAATTAGGTGCATTTATTGGAATCGATGAATATGTAGATTTATATAAAGCGAATGAATTTGATAGTGGAAATTTAGAAACATCTTGGAATAAAACAAGAAAATATATTGAAGAAGCACTAGAAATTGTAAATATTGATTTAGAAGAAGTGAGTGATATTAGATTAGATAATGAGGAAAAGCACTTGATATTGCATAAGCTGGGAGAACCTCCTTTATGTAGTTACAACATTTACATTATAACTATTTACAATGAGGCAGAAGAACGAATTGTATATATTGGTAAAACTGATGCTAAAAATAGCAGATTTTCAAATGGTCATTTAGCTGCATTAAAATTACATAACCCTATTTATGATTCATATAAAAAAAGAGTATATTTTGGGACACTAGTATTTTTAGATAAAGAAAAAAACTACTTACCTTTGGAATATATAGCACCCTTAGATTTAGCTAAGAAAATATTATCAGACACAGAAGCTATACTAATTAGTTATTTTAAGCCAGAACTTAATAAGCAGTTACTAAATGCAAGTAGCATAACTATGAAAACAATGTTTCACATTCAAAACTTTACAGATACTTATCCATTTTTAAATGACCTATTTGTAGGATAATTATTAATTACTAGTTGAAAATCGTATCAATTTTTAAGTATAAACAAAAGTGAATTTTGTCTATCTATCCATATTTTATTCAGTAAAATTCAAATACTCACTATTACTTAAAAACCCCTGAGATTAGATGTATTCTGATCTCAGGGGGTTTTTCTCTATTTGGCATAGGATAAAATAATTAAAACAGTATTATTTACAATAACTAATTTTTCTTGAATCTCTAATAACCTATATAGTAATTAGCTTAGAATTTTCTTCTACTCTAACAGTCCATCTCTTCCTTCTTTATGCCCATTTGTAAATTCGATTACATGGATACTTCCCTTATCAATTTTAGGAGGCTCTTTATTCTCTAATACTATAATTTGTATTCCAGATTTTAAAGCTAATTCCTTAAAGAAATTATCTGCAATAACATCTGCTATGATTTCGTTACTCTTAACTTTAGAACGTTCTTTCAATGATAGCAAAGGAGAATCTAAAACTACAAATCCATTATGTAAGAAATCTTTGAAGGTACAATATTCAAGAAGTGAAACTACCATTGCTGCAGCTAGTATTGCTCGATGTCCCTTACCATTAGATATTCTTAGTTTATTGTCAAGAGATATATCTAATGTGTTCTCATTGAATTCACAAATATTATAAGCTGGATATAGCCAAGCTGTCAAATTTGAATCCAAATATTTAATATACTCATCTATACAATTTAATTTTATAGAACTATCATAATTGCATTTTTCAACTGGAGCTACTAATTGCCTATCCAATTCAGCCATTTGAGTAGCTATTTTTTTTAGTAACAATTGCTTTTGAGTAATAGTATTCTTTAACAATAGTTTCTCTTCCATTGCTTCTATTTCTATGTGAACGGGATCTAATTCATTATCTATTATTATTTCAATGTTGTTCTGTATTTCATTATATTTATTTTGCATAGTAGTAATAGAATCACTAAGTAGTCCAATTTTTTTTTGATGATATCCAATTGATTGCTTAATATCTTTTATCTGTAAATGAATTTTTGTTAATTCAGCTTCATAAGCTTCTTTTTTATAGCCATCAAAAAAAGATGTGCTGTCGCATTTTTCAGCAAATTCAGAACCACATGTAGGACATTTTATATCAACAAGCTGATCCAAATAGAAATTACCTTCTTGTATAAATTGTAAGCGTTCCCTGTCAATAAATAGATTTTCTATATATAAGTTAAATCTATTTATAATCTCTTGTGAAAATAGCTTTTCTGTTTTCAGCTTACGTTGTTCAGTTATAATTAATGACTGTTCCTCACGTAATCGAAGGATTTCTGTATTTAAAACTGAAATCCTCTCCTGCAAATCATTCAATTCCTGTTTTGGGTCATAATCTAGATCACTACTAATATCATCAGAGAGCTCATCAATTTCGTTCAACAATTCTTGTTTTAATACTAACAAGCTGTTTATACTTCCACTTAATCTCGTCTTTATTACTTCCTTTTTTTCGACCGGATTACATTTACTATCATCTTCATTCTGAAGATAAAGCTTAAAGGCTGATCTTTCTTCAGTTGCTGTAGTTAAAACACCACTTAAAAATGGAGACCACTCTGCACTAATTATCTTGGCTTCATCTAAAATTGAAACTAACATTAATTTATTATAAGTCAAATTTATTTTATCACCATTTGCATTTTTTCTTAATTGAAAACCAGTTCCATCCAGTATTGATAGTAAAAATTCAGAAATAGTCCTTTTTTTCTTAGTTGCATTTTTAGGCCTACAGTATTCTACTGAATTAGTATCAATAAAACAAACTATTATATCTTTAGAGTTATCTCTTATATCTCTTGTAATCCTATACTCCCCGCTTTTGGTTTCTATAGTTATTGATATAGTACTATAACCTATTAACTCTGGTATTCCATTTAATTTTCTTGTATGATCTTTTCCAAAAACATGTTGGATGGAAAGTAAAATTAATGATTTTCCAGTATTTGATTCTCCATGAATTACATTTAAACCATCTTTAAGCGTAATTGATGAGTGCTTTGTTTTACCATCATAATCTATTTCTCTAATCTGTAATCTTGATTTCATCTAAACCACCTCTTAATAGTGCTTCATTTGGATATTCATTTGCAGTTAATTTTATGCTACTTTTAAAACTCAAATCCAATTCTTGTATACTTTTTTTCCCCAAGTAACAATTAGCATATTCAATATTCTTAATTAGTTTTTGTGAATAAGTAGTATTAAATAAATTAACAATATTCTTGCTATACGGATTAGCTTTATATTCAATTCCCGTTTCAGTATAAGCAACCTCTATCAAATCCTTTTTAATTAGTATGTTTATGGCCTTCTTTATTATTTCTTTTTTAGCTAAAATCTCTCCACCTTTGTATGGATTTTCTTTATGAAGACTTTTATATCATTTATCGAAATCATGCAATCGTGTTGATACATAATCATAATATGCAAGTTTAGCAACATCAAAAGTTTTATCCTCATTTTTGACCATTATAAAAAGTATTCTTAATGATAATTCAAATGGTGAATTAAGAAATTGTATTTTTGAATTTATTATTTTATCC
This sequence comes from Inediibacterium massiliense, assembly GCF_001282725.1. Classification (NCBI taxonomy): domain Bacteria; kingdom Bacillati; phylum Bacillota; class Clostridia; order Peptostreptococcales; family Thermotaleaceae; genus Inediibacterium; species Inediibacterium massiliense. Next base: position 1,377,587 of record NZ_LN876587.1, read on the forward strand.
ATTTTATTTTCCCTTCATTAACTAATCTATGACACATTCCCTTTTTATCATGCGGTGTTAGTATTGTTCTTAAAGGATACGCATCTAAATTCATTGTTGTACTTCTTTCTAAAGAATCGTTTAATTTTTTATAGCCATTCCTAAACGGATCAGTAACTATATCACTTATGCCCTTATTTATAAGTTCTTCAATATCGTAAATAGGTTTGAAAGAAGGGAGATTATCCCGAATCATATTTCTGTATGATTCAATACTATAAAAATAAGTTCTTTGTATTTGAAAATGTTCAAGATATTTATTATTAATTTCATTTGGTCTCTCATACTGTACATTATCTAGTTCAGAGTAAACTTTACATAATTCCTGTATATAAACATTTTCTCTATTTTCTATAACACTAGGTACTATAGTATCTTCTCTATTAAATTTTACAAATGATGCTCCCAGATAATAATGAGCGTATTTTGAAACAGAAAATTCATGTATGAGTTCCTGAGGAGTTATTTCTTCAACTATCGAAAAATCAAAATTGCTAATATATTTTTCAAACCCTTTTAATTTTTTTATATATTCATTGTTAAACTTATAATTATTTGAATTCATTGTTTTAACCAATTCATTATTAAATTTTGTATAATTATTTCCTTCAAGAAATGAGGTTCTAAGTATATTCGAACATCCTTTTGGGCTTACAATATAATATTTTTGAGGTGATATATAATGACCTTTAAAAACATGATAACAAACTTTTAATAATTCTTTAGCAATAATAGAATAACTTATCTGTAATTCATAATGTTTACATTGATAAATATCCATTAAAGTTTCATTATTATAGAAACACACTATGTCACGGCCACCATCATTGGCTCCAGCATTTTTTAATATTTTTTCATATATATCTTTTTTACAATCAAATAACCATACTTCTGTCATCTCCTCATATTTACTAGGATCCATTATCTTAATTCTATCTTGCGGAGTTATTGAGGGATCATAATATAAATCTTTTAAAGATAGATTAGTAGGAAGCGTTATAGGTATAAAATTTAACACAATATAGTTCCCCCTTAAAAGTATAGATATTACTATTCTCTCTAATTTTATTTTAAATGTAATTTTCTGATTATAGCTTATCATTTTTCCATCATTACTCAACTTCTTTACTTTTTAAACATTAGTCACCAAATTACATGCCTATAAATATAAACCCATATACATTCTACACAATTCCCTTTCCAAAGTTTGTAAAATTGTGTCGAGTAAAGAAATTTTTGCATGAAAAAAGAGACATCTATAAATTTCATGTCTCCTTATTTTTCATTTGACATTACATGGTCTATACATTGCTTGCTTTTACCTAGACCTCTTAACTTCTTAATTTCCTCAGATACTAATGGCTTTATTTCTAGTAATTTAGATTTTATAAAATTTAAATATTCATTAATTAAGCTATCTTGGTTTTTTAAAAATTCACTATGCTGATCCTTCTGTGTGTTTTTTAATATATATATTGAAACAGCATAGGATACAAAAAAAGCAACGACAATAATATTAGTAAACAATCCAATGAAATAAATCAAATATATTCCAATAGGTATAGCAGCAGATTGTGAGTCAATTTGATTAGGTAATTTAAACTGATCTGCACTAGGATACTCTAATAAATATTTTGCCCCTCTATACGAATAGCTCGCCATATATGTACAAATTTCATCATTACTTATTACAATCTTTTCATCTCTATTAAAATATTCAGGATAATATGCTGTAATAAAGAAACCTATTGATACTGTTAAAAAAAATAAAACTAGAATATATAATGGTATTCCTATAGTAATAGTGCCTTTCAACGAACCCATATCTAGAATAGTTTTCAATGATACAAATAAAAACATAATGACATATATGCTGATAGCAAATAGTATATATAGTTCTTTATCATTCTTAATCCCATAATTTTTTACATTTTCAAATGGTATTAATGAAATAGATACCATACTAACTATTGTAAAAATCAACACTACCCCCATCACAATACTACATCCAAATTCTCTTTGCTGTAATGAAAACTTTAACCCCCCTATAACTATTATAGTAAACAGCAACCATATCGAAAATGCTGAACAAATAACTAGCAACTTATCCAGTAATGTGTTTGTAGGGTAGTTTTTACTTAATATGAAATACCCTAAGCCTATTCCTATAAGATACGTTACTATTAAATATATTAATTCCTTCAAACTTTTACATTTACCAAAAATCAATATACTCCTCACAAATATATTTATCAAATCACAAAATACCTTTTTAAATCCTTTAATTAGTTTCCTTAAATACATTAATGGATCTATAAAACATAAGTAATAAATCGAATTAATAGAATCTAGCATCTTTTTCCTAAATATAATTTCTTTACTAAACTTTCTCTTGTTCACCTTATCGCGAGAATTCTTATCTTTATCATACACAATTAAGCTCAAGATGCTTCTAAAGCTTAACACTGTAAAAATCGCTATCATCAAATACTTTATTATCTTTGATTCCACAATAACTCACTCCTTAATTCTGTATAAAAAAATTGTTTAATTCTAAATATACATCTTTTAAAGTATATTTACGAAGTCACACACTCCTGTATCGCCTTAATTTCATTCAATATCATTCTCTTTCCCTTGATTATCCTTCACTATTTTCAATTTTATCTTTTGAATTATAATAATATATCAGCCACATACATCTTAAACGATTTTTACCATAAAGTTTGTAAAATTGTGTCGAGTAAAGAAACTTTTGCATGAAAAAAGGTGATTGTAAAATCACCTTGGGGGTTGAATAATATATATTATCTAGCATTGTCAAAATCAATCACTGCATCTTCAATAATATCATATATGTAATTACTACTATCCGAGTAATCCATGTCTTCTGCATCTATATTATATATATGATATTTTTTTATTATATTCAAAATTTCATCTTTACACCATTCAAAATCAAAGTCATCAAACATACTTTGAAATACATAATCAACAATCTCATCATAATAGTATTCATCACCTATACCATAATTTTGAAATGCATCGTCCAGATAATCTTCAATATTATCTTCTATCCAAGAAGCCCACACACTTTCTCCAATATCCTTTAATACATCTTCAATTTGATTTTGAATAAACATATCCATTCTTTTAAAATCAAATCCTTTTTCGTCTTTTCTTATAGTGAGCTCAATTAAACTCCATATATTTTCTTTATCCGCAAATCGAAATAAACGTTTAACATATTTGTCATCATTCAAAATTTCTCTCAAATTATAGTTTAATTTAATTATGTTTAAAATATGTTTACTATCAGGGTAAAAAAGAACAAATGATTCATCTTCTAAAATATTCTTCATAGCCTTAATAACTATTGGTTCATGCCTTTGATCATCAATTTTGAATTCATATAAATATTTTAAGTATTGTATGGATATATTGTTCCTAAAATGGATTGGCATGCTATTGCTCATCTCATATGTAATAGGTAATACTTTAAAATTCAAAATGGGAGGCTGCTTACAATTGTTCTCCAGTAATATTAAATCTCGAATATATTTTTTATTAATATCTAATTTTTCAATTTGCTCAAAGTAAATAGCTGTTTTAATAATTTCTTTTCTATCACGTAGAGAAAGTTTATCTTCTAAATACTCCAATAAAGAAGGATGAATAAACTCTATTTTGTTATCATCAATATTAATTAATGATTCAATACGTTTATGAATATCTGGTAATGAGACATCTGGAAGTATATCTAATTGCTGTATATAATTTTCGAAACATTCATCCACAATATCTTGTTTAATAAAATTATTTGACAATGAATAAAGTATATTAACATACTGGCGAGAAGATTCATCTAGTGCTTTTATCTCTTTCTCTCATACATCTTTTGGATTGTTTAAATATCTTAAAAATATTGTTTCGTAATCAGATATATTTACTTTAGAACATACTTTAGTAGCTTCCTTAATAATAAGTGGGCTAAAATTTGAATGGTCAAGAATATTTTCTATTATTTTATTAGTCCAAAGTTTTTGCTCCAATAACTCTTTCATTTTATTAAGTATTTTATTTTTGTCACAATACTTAATTAATATATTTATTTTATCTTCATTCCTTGTCCATTTTTCTAAATCAAAAATTGTAACATTGGATTGTATCAATTTATTAAATTTCTCACTATACACTTTGGCATCCTGAAAGATCGTTTTTCTAGAATTAAAAATAAACTTCTTATTTGAATAAAATTCAATATTTTTTAACAACTCCTCCAACTTATCAAAATAAAATTTAGAATTATTCAATTTTGTATCTCCTAAAAAGTCATTAAAAATCCAAACTTCTTTTTCTTCAGTCTTTTGATCCATTAGATAACAAATATTTTGAAGTTCATTTTCATTAGGACACCTAATAAATTTAACTTTATAATTTTCAATGAAATTGTTAGCAACCATAATTGATGTATCTGTTTTTCCTATCCCAGAACATCCTATAAACATCACCGCATTTGAATGTTGTAATTCAGCTATAGCTCTCTCATATTGTAATGTTTCTGTAAAATATTTTTTTAATTTCTCTATTTTATTAGTAATAAATGAATCACTGTACTGTTTCATCGATTCACTACCAAATTTGAATATATAGTTATTGTTAATTCTACTAATACCTCCAGAAATCAAAATATTGTCATCTCTCATTTTATTATTACTTATGTCGTGTTCCATCAAAATTACCTCCAATAATTATATTACGATCATGCATTTTATTTTTTTGAATTATATTCTCTTTTGTACTTATCTGTTGATTTATTTTTACTACTTTACTTACTGCAAATATTGATGCAGCTAAACTAACAATTGAGCACATACCTGAAATAAAATTGAAAATTTTCATTATATAAACTCTCCCATATTCATTAATTTAAAAAATATTTTTGTTGACTTTAGAATCTCAATTATATCAATCAACAATATACATATACATTCTAAACGATTTATGTCGTAAAGTTTGTCATTTTGTGACGAATAAAAGAAATATTTAATTCGGAATGGTGCTTCTACTATTTTTATAAATTTTTGATTGATGAATGGAAAATGTTGTATAATATAAAAAATGATTTCTAATGTAATGTATCATAGTAAATATTGAATACTAGGAGGAATCAAATGCGAATTCTAAAATATAATTTATTTCCTGAAGCATATAGCTCACATAATAAATTTGTGTCTAAAGAAGGTACTATTGCTGAGTTAATAATGGATACTGGAATGCTTTTAAATTCTGATTTTGACAAGGTAATTCCTACACTTAATATACTGAATAATATATTTTTACAAGGAGATTATCCTCGTGCTGGTGAATGGGAACCCTTTGAGATCACACAAGAAGAATATCTAGAATTAGTAGCATACCTATGTTCATTACCTTTACCAAGACCATATAGGACTAACGAAAATGTATAAGAGTTTTTTATGAAATGATACTATGTTGATTAAATACCTTTTAGGCGGTGATTAGAATTAAAGATTCAACCAACGTAAGGATAATTAACATGGAATGGCTTTCTAAAGAAGGAAATGAGGCAATCGTATCATTTGAGATAAAAATGAATAGCATAGGGTAAAATTTATCTCATAGAATTTATCCTATGATTAATGGAAAAAGTTTTTTAGCATAAAAAATAAAGGAGATAAACTAATGAGCAGAAGCATAATACTTTATATCGCAACAAGTTTAGATGGATATATAGCAAGGAATAACGGAGCAGTTGATTGGCTAAGTGGTAATGGCGAGAACCCTAATGCTGATAATGGATACGATGCTTTTTATAGTACAATAGATACCATTATAATGGGAAGAACTACATATGAACAGATTATTAATGTACTATCCCCTAATATTTGGGTTTATGAAGGAAAAAAATGTTACGTGGCCACCACAAGAAAAAGTGAAATACATAACAAAGTAGAGTTTATATCAAATGATATTACTGGATTTGTTAGAAACTTAAAAAAACAACAAGGTAAAGATATTTGGCTCGTTGGTGGTGGAAAGTTAATCGACCAATTTATTAAGCAAGACCTTATAGATAAGTACATTATAACAATGGTACCAATTATCCTAGGTGATGGACTTCCCCTATTTTTAAAGGAAAATCCAGAAATTAAACTTAGACTTATTGAAACAAAAATGGTTGATGGTATGGTTGAACTCAGCTATGTTAGAAGATAATTTCTTCTAACATAGTGTTTAATAGCTTTGATCTGCTTTTCTTATGTTACACAGTAATAGCAAACTGTGAAGTAAAGATTATTTAGATAATGCACAGACAAATAGTAATTTGAGAGGAGAAATTTATATGAATATTGCCCTTTGGATTGCAATAGGTGCTACTTTTTTATGTGTTTTTGTGGCTAACAATAAAAAATGTAAGAAGAAATAAATTCCAATTTATAGAGTTAAAATAACATAATTTTAGCTTTAGTTATATCGCATCTTTCTTATTTTACGGCATAGTAAAATATGGAGTAACAAGTGTATTATTTAACAAAAATATAAATAAGCATGAAGTAAATTTATTATTTACTTCATGCTTTGATTTTAGTTTATTACATACCAGCCATCTTTCTACATTCATCTGCACATTTTCTGCATTCTTGTGCACATTTTTGACAGTGGTCATCTTTAAACATTTCACATTCTTGTGCACATTTATCACAAATGGTTGCACACATTTGGCAATGTTCTTTTGCAAATTGAGCATCCATTGACATAAGTCCTGCTGACATTTGACACATTTGTGCACATTCAACAAGAATACTTATACAGTTCTTTCTAGCTGCAACATCGGCTTCGTTTAGACATGCCTTAAAGCATTCATAACATGCTTGAGCACAACGGTTACATGCATCAATACATGATTGATATTTGTCTGTTGTATTAGTTACTATACCCATATTAAACACTCCTTTTCATTTACTATCTAGTACTGGGTATATTATTTGCGAGTATAAGTTTTTTATACAAGTATAAATAATATTTAAGTCATGGGCTTCTCATTTTACGCAACCGTAAAATAGTATAGGATAAAATTTTATTTTGTGGAATCTAGCTTAAAGAAAATACTTTTTTAAAATATGAACTAAGGGAAGCCCTTTTGGACTTCCCTATTTTTATTGTAGGATTAATGTTAACAAGTAGATTTAATATGAAGATATATATAAGTTATAAGAGCCAAGGGTTTTAAAGACTGCTTGGCTCTTATAACTCTAGGCCTTAAATTTTCCAACCATTTTACTTAGATTATCTGACAATGCTTCTAATATTGATATACTTTCTGATACTTTTGTCATCCCGTTATTCTGCTCCTGTGCTGAAGCTGCTGTTTCTTCAATTCCTGCAGAATTTTCTTCTGATATTTCTGCGACTTTTTCCATTTCTTCTTCTATTCTTTTGCTATTATCTGAAATTTTCTTAAGGTTAGAAGATACATCATTTATTCTATTCCCCATTTCCAGAACTTTTGAGTTTATTGACTTGAACGTTTCTCCAGTATCTTTAATTTGGCGAGTTCCTATTTCAACTTGCTCATACCCTTCTTTTAATGACTGTGATACTATATTTGATTCTTTTTGTATATCAATGACAATTCCAGTGATTTCATTAACAGAATTTCCTGCTTCTTCAGCCAATTTTCTAATTTCTTCTGCGACTACCGCAAATCCTTTCCCTGCTTCCCCTGCTCTCGCTGCTTCTATTGCTGCATTTAATGCTAATAAATTAGTTTGTTCTGATATAGATTGAATAACTTGCACTAGTTTAGATATTTCCTTTGACTTGATGTCTAATCCCTCTACTTTATTCACGGACTCTTTAACTACATTATTTATAAATAACATTTGATTAACAGAATGTTCCATCTTCTCATTTCCTGATTGGGTAATTTGTAATACCTCGCTTGAGGAATTACTGAGTATCTCCCCACTCTGATATGATTTCTCAATAAGATCAGTTAGTGTTTTACTAGAGGTTGCAACTTCAATTGAGGAACTAGCTTGTTCTTCAGCTCCAGCTGCCATTTCTTCCATAGTAGCAGCAATTTGTTCAGTCCCTTGTTGAAAATCTCCAGCCACTGTTGAGAATTCAATACTCTGCTTTTTAACTTCATTAGTTGTATTCTTTATTTCTATTATAAGACTTTGCAAAGAACCAAGCATTTTATTAAGGGAAGATGCTATTTCTCCTATTTCATCTTTACTATTTATATCAATTCTAGATGTTAAGTCCCCTTCATTATTTGATAGCTCTTTTAACTTACTTGTTATTTCACTCAAATTAGATATTTTTTTAAGTAGAATTGTTATAAATAATACTATTAATATTATAAGAATTATAATTAAAGCTACTGAAGTTATAAACAGTAAATTAGCTTTTTTTCTTATATCTTCAACTTCTGATTCAGCTCTTGAATTCATCATATTTTGAAATTCTTCTATAGGCTTCATAATCTTTTGTTTATTCTCATCATAATTAGAATCAAACATTAATTTTCTTGCTTTTTCAAGGTTACCTTGTTCAACTGCTTGCATAGCCTCATCTTCTGTAGATACTAGTCCATCAGAATTATTTTTTGCTTCCTCAATTAAGTCTAACTCCTCTTGAGGAGTTCCTAGCTCTTTCAATCTATCAACTACCTTATCCCTTGTCTTAGTTGTATTAACTTCTTCCCAATAATTATCATAGAACTTCCTTTCACCATATTGGACATATCTTCTAGCCTGTTCTGTTAAATAGTCAGAAGCATCTTTTAAGTCAATTCCTAGTTGCTTAAACTCCATTTGTCTTTGAACTGCCAACCTTTCATTACTAAATGCTTTATTTAGTAATGAAACTGAACTCATAGTCAAAATAATTATTATAGCAAATACTACGGTCATTATTTTTAAAATTTTTGCAATCTTCACTGTAAAATCTCCCCTTTTCATTCTATTAGTTTCATTAATAAAGAAAATATTTTTTCAAAAATAAAAGTTTAATAGATTATGTGCATTTCGACATTTTTAGACAATATTCCTGCTTTTTTGTATTAAATTTTACTAAGAAAGTTATTTATGTAGTTTTGTTTTTTATTCGACAGTATTAATCATTTTTATCATATGAGAGATAGTATAATCTATGTGAATGAATCTATTACTACAAAGGGGGATTTTTCATAAAAAAAATAATTTCTGCATTATTACTCGCATTGTTTCTTGTACATGCTCCTACACAAGTAGATGGGCATTGAGGAAGAACTGATGCTAACGGAGGTCATAGGGATAATCAAAATAAAAGTGGATTAGGCCCATATCATTATCATTGTGGTGGCCATCCTGCTCACTTACATACAGATGGAGTATGTCCATACTCATCTGAAGCTTCTAAGAAAACTAAAACTAATAGCTCTACAAAATCTTCATACAGTACTCCTCGTGTTGATAATTCCTTGAAAGCTCAGGTTCCGAGTTTCTCTGTACATATAAATGGAACTAAAATCAACACAGATACTTCAGAATATCCACCACTAATGTTTAATGATATTACATATATTCCTTTCACCTCTGACATCCTTACATATCTTAATGTAAGCTATGAATGGGACAATCCTTCATATTTAATATTCAATAGAACTTCAGCAGGTACACCAACAGCGGGCACATTTAGCCCAAACTTTCAAAATGGTAACTCTGCTAAAGGAAGTCGTTGTAATATAGTAAAGATAGATAAAGGAATTATGGTGAATGAAACTCAAATAAGTAATCAATATCCAATTATCAATGCAAAAAATATAAATTATCTTCCTCTTACAGCTGATATAATTTCAAGTCTTGGACTATCACGTGGATGGAATCCCACTACAGGGTTTGAATTGACTGTAAAATAGATAATAGGGCAGAAAGTTTCTGCCCTATTGATTATTAAAATAATAATTAGCTAGCCATAATTATTTCTTATTCTCTTAGAAATACAATAATTTATTCAAATTAATATACTTATATTAAATGAAATTTTTTAATCAAAACACTATACCATACTTTTCAATCTAACTTATTCGGAGGTGCTCTTTTGGACTTAGTAAACTTTATTTTTGATTTTTTTCATAAATATTTTTCTCACTTAAAAAATATAGTTATCAATTTTAAATCCCATGATAATAAATATACAATTTTTGATTCTTTCAAACTGTTATCCCCTATTTTAATTTTATTCTACCTCTTAGGATACTTGTTTTTATACGGATATTATTTTGGAGGAGATTTGAAGAGTAATATGGATTGTCAACATTTCTTTATAATCAATATATAAAATTAAAAAATATGCTCAAGAATTTTCTTAAAGGAATAAATCAAGTATATTATAGATTTTCACTAATTATAATACTAATTAGTACATTGTTCTTTCTATGCTCAGACATTATTGATTTAGGGATTTATATCTCGATGAATATGCCTCCTTCATTTGACACTATTCAATATACAATTCCTCATACTTCTAAAAGTTATACTGAATCCATAACGGGATGTATAGTTACTTGTCAAGATGATATTATATATATATCCACTCCAGAACGTACCTTAATAACTCTTAAAAACTATGCAATAATCTCACATACTAAAAAATAACTCAATACAAAAATCCTAGATTACTAGAATTTTTTACTTTATAATCTTTTATTCTCCTTCACCAAATACTTATTTGTTCACTTGCTTCTTTATATTCTTCATTCCAGTATTTATCCTTATCTATGCCAATCTTCATGCGTATTATCAATATATTTCCTATTCCTCCTATAAAATCTAAAACTAATAATTCTCTCAATATATTCGTCATCTGTTATCTCCCCTTCAACTTAGTAATTATTTTCCATTTTGCTTATATTCCTCACTCCACTATGCTACAATATAATCAAACAAATGTTCTTTAGGAGGGAAACTTTATGCCTACAGCTGCAATTTACGCAAGAAAATCAAAAGCAACTGAAAAAGGCGAATCTATCGAAAATCAAATATCTCGTGGTAAAGCCTTATGCCAGTTGCGAGGATGGGATTATATTATCTATGATGACTTTGATATCTCAGGAAAAACTCTTGAAAGACCTGGATTCGAAAAAATAAAGAAGCAAATCTAATTAAAGACTTTTATACATGGTATCTTGAAGATGATGGTTCTGTAAGAAGTTGTGTATCTAAAGCAAATCAGCTAGGATATAAAACTAAGAATAATGCCTATTGGTCCCATAATCAAATGTCTAGAATGTTGCAAAATCCTCTTTACTGTATAGCTGATACCATAGCTTATGATTATTTTAAAAATAATACTGATGTTCAAATTGTAAATGAAAAACATGAATTTGATGGAAAGCATGGCCTAATGTTTTATAATCTTAGAAAACCACATAAGAAAACTTCAAGAGAACGTGAGGAATCAGAATGGATTCTTACTATAGGAGAGCATAAAGGAATTATTACCGGGGAAATGTATAAAAAAGTACAAAAAAAGCTAAATTCAAACAAATATAAAGCTCCCCGCCATGGACAAAGCATAAAATCCCCTTTTACTGGCCTAGTTCAATGTGGTCGTTGTAAATCATCTATGTCGATTTTTAGTTCTCCTAGAGATTCAAATAATAAATCAAAAGGATATTACCATTATTTCCGATGTATTACCAGAGAACAAAAATCAAAAATACTGTGTGATAATTACAACATTAGAGCCGATTTACTTGAGTATAAAATCGTATCTTATATTAAAAGTTTATGTAATAACAAAGCCTTTGTTTTAAAACTTCTAGACAGTTCCAATGATGATTTGGAAAATAAACGTGTGCCTCTGATTGCTAAAAGAAATAAAATTCAATCTAGTATAGATGGAATCGAAAAAGAAATGAATAATTTAGTTATAGCATTGGGAAAAGGTACTTTACCAGAAATAATGATTCAGAAAAGATTTAAAGAATTAGAAAACCAAAAAAAAAAGAATTCTTAAAAGAAATTAATGAATATGTAAAGTTCCCATATAGTTTTGCAATAGTAACCTCTTCATCTTCAATGGGCTGACGTAACATTTCCAAAACTCTCCTTTCAAATTCAGAAAGTTCATAAAAAATTACTTCTTTAATATATATTCTCCCCTTTGATGTATTTAAAAATATATAGTTTTATACATTTTTTGTAAAAAGCTCTTTATCTATTCATTTTTTCTGAATATTTAATTATTTTTACATTGTATTTTTTCTATATCTAAAAAATTATTATTACAAAACACCTATTTATGCAAATCATTGATTCCTAGACATGAGATATATCAAGGAATTTGTATTTATGGTGTAAGCATATTTTTATTTCTGAAATTGCTATCTTCTCTAACCTTATAATTAATGCATCTTCTTAAAATGCATTATTAACTTGACTGTTATAATTTACCATGGTACTATTATTCTGAATTTTTATTAATTTAGGAGGTATTTATATGTTTAAAGAGCTTCTATCATTTAAAAAAGATTCGGCCTTTAATTTACTACAAAGATTATTTCATATTGGCATATTACCACTATTTCTCCCTGCCTTTTGGTTAGGAAAATATTTTGCTATTTTGTTTCCAGTAGATTGTAAAGTTCCATCTGAGAACCCAGCTTTTTACACATTTGAAACTATGCCAAATGTTCTTCTGGGTATCTTTGTAAGTATATGCTTACTCATCGTTTCAATCTTTATATGGAAAATCATTTGTCAAATCTTACTCATCATATTTGAAGCACTCGAATCTTATATAAATCGCCATTAGTTGGTCCTTGGGTACAATTCATTATTGTACCTGTTTCATTGAACTCTGCTTTATTCTCTACCCCTCACTTTCAAATCTCTGTATGATATAATAAATTAATCAAATTTTATTTTAGGAGTGAATTTTATGCCAATACCTGTTTTAATTGCAATCATAGGCGCAGTTCTTTGTATCTTTCCTATTGTTCTAAGAAAAAATAACCAAAATAAATAGTTGCAAAATCTTATTTTAGCATTAGTTATGAATCTGATCCCCTTAATAAATCATTATGGTAAATTTTTCATCTTAGTTGTATACTACTATTGTTGTCATTGCATACTTGGGAATACAAAGTATTTACTTTGCTTTTACTGGAATTGTTCCTTTCCTTACTCCCTTTGGTTATGCTATGTATTGCTCATGTGTATTTTTAACATTTAACATACCTAACATTCTCCGTTAAAATTCTATTTTGTTTTACAAAATCAATTCAATATGCTCAAGCTTAATTGTATTGCCAAAAAGGAGTTGATTATTTTGGATAGAATATCTCTATTGGGACAATCCTTAATTATTGGTCTTCTAGTTTCATCATTTGTTTATTATATTAATAAAAAATTTAAAATCTATGATATGTTATACACAAAAGTTAAATCTAAATTTATAGCAGAATTAATTATTTTTTTAATTGGCATCTTTATCCTTATATTGATGTATTACATCGGTATTCATTACAAATTTAGTCTTGCCATAGCCCTAGGAATCAGCTTCGGTCTAAATTTTAAAACTCCATAATCTTAACTTTTAAGGCTTTATTTTTAGACATGCTCAATTAAGTCTTTCTTCACTTTTTTTAAAACAAGGCTTCCAACTCTTCTTCGGAATAACCCATTCATCCTCTTTCTTAAAATTCTTCTTCTCTTATGCACTCTACCCGCCTTTCAAAAGTTGTAAAATCATGTGGAGTAAAGAAATTTTTGCATGAAAAAAAGGTGATTGTGAAATCACCTTGGTTATTAATTCTTCGTTATTGGAACTACATGCTTTTACGCACTAGTATCAATAAATCTTTCGTCTATAACTATGTATTTAAGATTCCTTTCATCATATCGAAGAATCTTTATTGTTCCATTTTCAATCAATTTTCTTATTTCAATAGCAAAATCATTAATTCCTGGATAAAATGAATTTACCAATAGTCTTTTTTGATTAGTATTCAAATCATCCCATGAATTTACATCGGTAGGAACTTCACACATTAAACCATATTGTATCCCTAAATCTTGAAAAAAAGCACAACCATGGCAATACATATTATAAAATTTTCTAAGAATTTCACCCGTTTGCTCATGCTGATCTAAAACCCTATCTAACATAGTAATTACTTTATTTTTATAGTATTTTGGATAATCAATGTACTTATCTATAATTTTTTCAATTTCATCCTTTATGAATTTACTCTTGTAATCTAGTGACATTAAATCAATATAATCATCATGATTGATAAACTTTTCGAGTTGTCCTTCTTTATAAACCCATATTTCAAAATCTTTCATAGATAGTTCACCTGCTTTAAGAGACAAATATTGTTTTTCTAAAATATTCATTAGTATACTCACCTCTCTACTTCAACATGATTATCCTAATTATATATTTTATACCTATTTCATTGTAAATTTTGTCATTTTGTGACGAAAAAAGAAATATTTAATTAGGAGTGATACTTAAACTGTTTTTATAAATCTTTGATTGGCGAATGGAAAATGTTGTATAATGATAAGAAACACAAATTAAAAATATTGATCATTAGTTCAATAGATAAGAATTTTTTATTGAAAAGAAGGGAGATTCAAAATGAAATTGAATAGACTTGGAATAGTATTTTTATTGTTTGGTTGCATTTTTTCAAGCATTATAATTAACGTTTCTTATTATACTCAAATTTTTCAAATATTTAATGAAAATATAGCATTTATATTTTTGAATATAGGATTTACTTCTTTAGGACTCATTCTTATAATTAAAGATTTGGTAAATAGAAATTAATACATAATGTTCTGATTTTACACAGCAGTAGAATATTATGAAATACTTACTTAAGGAGGAAATATGAGCATTAGAACTTATGAGTCAAAGGATTGCCAAGAAATAATTAAATTATTTTATGAAACAGTTCATTCAATAAACTCTAAAGACTATACAGAAAAACAACTAGATGTATGGGCTCCTACAGATATAAATATAGATTTATGGGATAAGTCGTTTTTGAAGAATTATACAATTGTATTTACAATAAATGATACAATTGTTGGATTTGGGGATTTAAGCCTTAGTGGGTACCTCGATAGACTTTTTGTTCATAAAAACTACCAAAAACAAGGTATTGCGAAAGAAATTGTTGCAGACTTAGAGAATTATGCTAAAAATATTGGACTAACTACTATTACAACAGAAGCATCAATAACAGCAAAACCATTCTTTGAAAAACAAGGGTATCATGTTATAAAAGCACAACAGATTGAAAGAAAAGATCAATTCCTTATTAATTATAAAATGGAAAAATATATTTTAAACCAATCTAATTAGAAAGACAGATTAATGTGCAATATTCTTATTTTGCGCAACAATGAATAGAATAGGGTAAAATTTTATTTCATGGAATTTATCTGATGAGTATCAAGGGGGATATGTATGAAAAAGAATTGTTTTATACCAAAAGATAAGTTTGACTTTGAAGCAGTGGAGAAAATTAGAAATGCTGATCCAATAAGTATACAACCAGTTTTACCACAGATTTTTGAATGGGTTGAAGACATAAATTGGCCTGTTGCACAAGAACTAGTAAAAGTTTTGGTTAAGTTTGATGAATTGATCATTCCTTTTTTAAAGGATTTAATTGGGAACCCTGATGGCTTGAGAGAATACTCTGTGTATTATTATATGATGCCTTTGCTAACAAATCGACAGTTACTATTATTAAAGGATGAATTAAAACGAGTAGCTAATCATCCATCCCCTTTTGAAAAAGAAGAAGAATATAATAAAATTGCTCTCGAATATCTTGAAAAAATTTTATAAAATACTTAGTCGAGCTACTAGAAATTTTTTTATGTTCTTAGATAATTGTATAAATATGAACTAAGGGAAGCCCAGAAGGGCTTCCCTTAGTTTATTGTAGGATCATTCTAATAACCTATAAGTTTTCATCAATATTATTCATTGATTATTCTATTTGATCTGTTCTTAAAATACCTATAAAAAAGTGCATATCTTCCTGATTTACAATTTTAATATATAAATTTCAAGAAAATATACACCTTATTTTAAATTCTTCAATAGAATAGCTGAATACACTTATATATTACTTTTAGTGACTATTTCAATTCTTGATCTTCAGTTTCTTTGTCTGTAATATAGTTACCTTGTCCTGAACCAATTTTAAATATCCCAATAACTGTCTTACCATCCCATTTATATAATGGAATGAATCGTGAACTTTTATTTTTCATTTTCATAATCTTTACAGCTTCTTGAGGCGACTTTGCTATATCTGCATTTAAATCAGAACTACTAACATATCCTTCAACACCACCCACACCTTCTGCTAAAATTAAATCTGGCTCTTCTTCAATACTTGTGGCTTTTGCAGCACTACCATATGTTTGTCCAGCATCATTAACAGGATACAGACTATTTCTTGCTATATTTTGCTTTTCTAAAGATTTATTTGTAGATAATAACGCATTATCATGTGGTGTAGATATTATTATAAATAAGATAATTAATGTAACAACAACACTCAGTTTAGACAACTTTTTATATTTCATAATTAATTCATCCTTTCTTCAGACAGTACTTTAGCTTATTTTTCCACTCCAAGTTATAATATCTGAATAATTCTACTTCTTGTATATATGATAACATTTTTAACTTATATCTAAAAATATATTTTGTAAAAAATTCAAATTATTTGAAGTTTTTATTTAAACCAAAATATATTCTCCCCTTTGATGTATTTAAAAATAAATAGTTTTTACTATAAAACCATTCACTTCCGTAAACTCTAAACTAATCCTTAATTTCTCATTATTTAGTAAAGATATTATTCCCTGAGATTAGATATGTTCTGATCTCAAGGGGTTTTTAAGCTCTTCTATTTGGTATATTAAACTTCTCTTCATTGAAATTATATAATCTATTTTCTATGATTCTCAATATATAGAAATTTATAAATCAGAATCTAAATAGACATTGCTACAACTGACATTTATTTATCACACCTATCCCCTATCTTATTAATTTGCAAAGATTGTAAGAAGATAATTTTATAAATCTTTGATTGGTATATGGAAAATGTTGTATAATATTTTTATAAATATACTTCGTATAGTGAGGTGAAAAATATGTATGAATATAAATATGTTCAAGCAACTTTAGGAGGTTTCTTTGCCCAAGCCAATCATCATGAAATAATAGATAAACATGCTCAAGAAGGTTGGCGATTAGTACAAGTATTACCTATGTATTATAATTCCCATGGAAAACCCACTGACTATGAAATTATATTTGAACGTGAAATCATAAAATAAATCTATTCCTCTATTTCTTAAGAATACTCGTTTACAATCTTCTTAATTTTATCCCTCAGTAAAAAATACGTCACAAAAATACTTTAGTATAAACGAAAGGTAGGGAGAAATAGATATGTTTATTTATAAAACGCTTGAAAATACAAACATTGAAATACTCCATCAAACATTCTTAAGTGCATTTTCTAATTATCAAGTTAAAATCCATTTGTCCCTTTGGAAGTTTCAGCAAATGCTTCAAAGAAGAGGTTATGTTTCATGTCTTTCAATAGGTGCATTTAAAAATGAAGAGCTGGTGGGATTTGTATTGAATGGATTTAGAAACTGGAATGGGCATCCAACTGTGTATGACATAGGAACAGGTGTTATAGGTGAGTATAGAAAACAAGGGATAACAAGTACTATGCTTTTAAATATTAGAGAGTTGATGAAAGAAAAAAAAGTGGAACAATATTTACTTGAAGTAATCCAATCCAATACATCTGCAATTCAGCTTTACAAAAAACAAGGATTTGAGACTATAAGAAATTTCGGATGTTTTCAGTTAGATAAAAATAAATATAAACCAATAACAACCTATAAAGTTGAACATGTGGATAAAATCAATTCAACTAATTGGAAACGATTAACGGAATTTTGGGATTTCACTCCATCTTGGCAAAATTCTATTGACTCAATCAACACTGTATCAGATACATTTATACATTCTATTATACAGTTTGACGACGCCATCGTGGGATATGGCATTATTGATAAAAAAACAGGAGATATTCCTCAAATAGCAGTAAATAGGAATTATAGACATAAAGGAATTGCAAAAAGTATTGTTACGGATCTATTAAAAAATACAGAATCATGTAAGGTTGCTATTCTTAATGTAGATGACGAGTCTACCTCTACGAAAGAATTTTTACTCGAATTAGGATTTGAATATACTATTGGCCAATATGAAATGATTTCAAAATTATGAGTTTTTTCGCAAAATGAATGATCTCTTATAAAATATTGTGACGTAATATTCTATTTTACGCAGCAGTAGAATAGCATGAGATAAAATTTTATTCTATGAAATTTATCTTACAGAAAATACTTTTTTTAAAAATATGAACTAAGGGAAGTCCTTTTGGACTTCCCTGTTTTTATTGTAGGATTAATACTATTGCAAAACATATGATCTCCCATCATCGCTTGTATTGCTAATTTCGTTAACATTTTTAAATTACATTACACTTATATACTTATTCGGAACATAATCACATAACCATACTTTGTTTTTAGATAAATAGAATTGATATCCATCTAAATACATTTTGCCAGCTTCTATTTTTAGAATCACCGGTATACCTCTTCTCTTCCCCACTATCTTAGCTATTTCAATATTTGTACTTAAATGTACATATTGTCTTTGTCCCTTTTTTATTCCCTCCTTTAAAATAGGGAGTACATACTTTTGTATTGTACCATGATAAAGATATTGAGGTGGAATTTCTTTTTCTAGCTCAATATCAACATCTATAGAATGTCCTTGATTTGCACGAATTTTTGTCCCGTCATCATTATATGTATATCTATCTTTATCATCCATCTTAACGATCTCATCAAGTTGACTACGATTTATTATTTTCCCATTTTTATTCATTCTAAATAATAGATCATCAACATCACACCATCCATGATTATCTAATTTAACTCCTATAATCTCTGGCTTGTGGCGTAAAATCAAACTAATATATTTACTTAATTTCGTATTTGGATTTTCCATAAGATCACTCCTTGAATATTTAGATTGCTTCAATTATTAATATCATCAAATCATACTAGTATTATTTATAAAATAAACTAGTCATGATTTATCTCTTTTTATTTCATTCAACCATAATATCCATAATACTTTTCTATTCATTTATTTCTTCTTGTTTTTTAAATTATACTTCACATTATAAATATTTTAGTTATTAGGTATTACAGTCAATTTTATTAGCTTACCAGGTCCGATCCATTTAATTGAATTATATATATCAGCGATTCCTTCACTTAAGTCTTCTTTTCCATAAACAAAAGTCCCTTTATACTTTATACTCCCATCTTCATTATATAGAGTCCCTTCTCCATGATATCTATTATACTTAAATTCACCTTTATATATCAATTTTGAATTTAAAAATATACTACCCTTACCCTTAAATACATTTTTTTCAAACTGTCCGCAATAATATAATTGACTTTCAAGCAAAGGTAAATCACAAAATATTAATTCAGTAGTATTTTTGCTTAGTAATTTTTGATACTTTTCCAACTCATTCTGATTTTTATCAACATACTCTCTAGGCCCGTATGCAAAATCAAGGAAACCTCTTTTATGGTCATATTTCATACAGTTTTCTGGAACATAACAATGTCCAAAGTTGTCACGTTCTCCATCCTTAAAATAGCCTTCATATTCTAAATACTTAATTCCCAGACATTCTAAAGGTTCATAAGCTCTATACAGTTTACTTACCTTAGAAGGACTACTAAAATACTTTCCATACCCATTAAATCTACCTTCTTTAAAATAACCTACATATTTCACTGTTACTATTGATTGATTTTCGTTCTTTAATATTTCTGCTAATACCCCTTTTCCACTAGGTAGATTCTCTTCCAATTCTCCTATATATATGTAATTAGTAGGATTAAATGATAGTTTATAATAATCATTTCCAGAGGATTTCTTTTCTACTGTTACAAAATTATAACTTTCCTTTTTATGAAAATTATCAAGTACATTAACAAATTCTTTACGTTCTTCAAACTTACAAAAGTCAATATGACTATGAACATTTGTCTCTAACTCAGTACACTCGCCATATCCGCTTAATGATATACTCATTAATAAACTGCAAATTAATAAATAAAACTTCTTCTTATACATATTCTCCTCCTATTTAGCTTTTATTTAAATTACATACCAAGATGATTAGATTTGTATGTAATATCTAGTATCTTAAATCTGTAATAGCATATCTTTATTCAAAAGGAATAACCACTGCTAGAAAAAGACATCACTAACAATGCTGTAATTTAAATATATCCTTTTCCATCTTAACCCATTATCTCTGCAAATTTTGTCGTTTCATGGCGAAAAAAATATTTAATCTGGAATGTTTCTTCTTCTGTTTTTGTAAATCTTTGATAGGTGTATGGAAAATGTTGTATAATAAGATATTGTGAAAGAATGATCATTTATATCACACTCAAACAAACGAAATTTTAGGAGGATCTAAATATGAAATGTCCATATTGTAATACAGAAATGAAAGAAGGAATTTTACAATCTAACCGTTATTTACTGTGGGCAAAAACAAAGCACAAATTATCCTACCATCCAAAAGATGAAGAGATTTTACTTGATGAGAAAATGATTGGCGATGTTACAGTAGAAGCATATATTTGCAAAGATTGTAAAAAGATAATTCTTGACTATAATATCTAATAAATTCCAATTTATCGTTTAGTTAATTCTCAACATTCTTTACGTGGCAGTAAAATAGCATAGGTTTAAATTTTATTTTATATTCAAAAATCTACCTAGATTATTTTACACTATATCTATTTCTATATTCAGAAGGTGTACAATTCATATATTTTTTAAATACTTTTCCAAAATAGCTTATTCCATTAAATCCTACATCAAAAGCAATGATAGAAATAGATTTTTTACTTTTTAAAAGTAGTTCTAATGCCTTTAAAATTCTATATTTCATTAAGTATTCAAAAATTTTTATCATCTCGCTAATATAGTTTTAATTTTTGACAATATATTAATTGTTATATATTGAAAATAATAATAAAATTATTATAGATTTATTCAAACCAATCAATATGTTTTCAATAAACTTATAACTTGTTCAGAATACTTGAAAAGAAAGTGAGTGAATATTTAATGAAGTTACAACCAAGGGTAAAAGGAATAATACTTGTAATTATAAGCACCATGTTATGGGGAGTATCAGGTACTGTTGCACAATACTTGTTTCAGAAAAAAGGGTTTAGTCCAGAGTGGCTTGTTGTGATTCGTCTATTAGTATCAGGAATCATTTTGTTATTATATGCTTTTATAAAAAGTAAACAAGATCTATGGATAATCTGGAGATCTAAACATACTATATTGAGTCTCATTCTTTTTAGCATTATAGGGATGTTAGGTGTGCAATATGCCTATTTTGCTGCTATTAAATATGGAAATGCAGCTACAGCCACAATACTTCAATATTTGTCACCAGTGTTAATTACTTGCTATTTAGCTATTCGTACTAAAAAAATGCCGAATTTACAAGAAATTACAGCTGTTGTTTTAGCCATGTTAGGTACATTTTTTATCATTACAAAAGGTAATATACATACTATATCTATTTCTAGATTAACATTATTTTGGGGCATTAGCTCTGCTTTTGCAGCAGCTTTCTATACACTAAAGTCTCATTCTCTTCTTGCTAAATGGAATTCTACAATTATAGTTGGATGGGGAATGCTCATTGGTGGAATAGCTTTTAGTTTCGTTCATAAGCCCTGGAATTTTACAGGTCAATGGTCTATTACTTCAATATTTGCTGTTATATTTGTAGTATTATTTGGAACCCTTATTGCTTTTTATTGCTATTTAGAAAGTTTAAAATATATACAACCAACAGAAGCAAGCATATTATCCTCTGTTGAACCTTTATCTGCAGCTTTTTTATCGGTATTATGGTTACATGTTCCTTTAGGTATGTCTCAATGGTTAGGAACAGCATGCATTATATTTACAGTTGTAATTTTATCTCGTGCAAAAAATAAGGAAAGTATTGTTGAGTTTTAAAAGTATAAAAGTAGTTAAAATTTTATTAAAATATGAACTGAGGGAAGCCCTTTTATCCTTCCCTGTTTTTATTGTAGGATTAATACTAATAACCTGTAGGTTTTCATCAATATTATTCATTTATTATTCTATTTGATCTGTTATTAAAATACCTATAAAACAGTGCATATCTTCTTGATTGACAATACTTCACTATGCTACAATATAATCAAACATGCGTTCTTTAAAAGGAAATTTCTATGCCTACATCTGCAATTTATGTAATAAATCAAGAGTAACTGAAAAAGGCGAATTCAAATATCTCACGGTAAAGCCTTATGTCCGTTATGAAGATGGGATTATATTATCTATGATAACTTTGACTCTCAAAAGACCGTGATTCGAAAAGAGGATGGACAAAATTTGTAATAGTAAAATAACGGAGGTAGATAGATATGAATATAAAATACAACGCCCCTTCAGCGGTGGAATATATTTCTTTGAGACTAAAAACAGGAATGGGAACAAAAAATTTATCAAAAACAGAAATTGCCTTGAAAAACTCATTATTTATTGTTTCTTTGTGGGACAAGGACAGGTTGATTGGATTTGGAAGAATTGTCGGTGACCAAGGTATAACTTATGTTGTGTCTGATATTATGGTAGATCCAGACTATCAGCGTCAAGGTCTAGGAAAAATTATTATGAAAGAAATTGATTCCTATTTAGAACAGAATACTGATCAGCACCCATATGTGTGTTTGATTGCTAATAAGCCTGCAGATACACTCTATTCTAAATTTGGATTTGAATATGTAGAACCAAACTCTTGTGGGATGAAAAGAAAACAAAATTAATGTTATACTTCAAATGGTTTTGCTAAATAAGTTTTTCATCTCCATGTTCGATTTTGGGGAGATTGAAATAAATTATATTTTAGGAATTATCTTTTAGGCCACAAAGAAGTTGTCCAACAATACGGAAAATTAAAACAAAAACTAAAAGAAAAATACAAGCATAATAGAGATGGATACACCCAAGCTAAAACTGAATTCATCATGAAATATACAGAAATTTATTAACTAGCATGTTTCTTAAAAAACAAATTAAGGACTTACTTTACAAAAGTAAGTCCTGTTTTATTTATTCTTTATAAATATTACTAATTACATTGGTATTATGCTCAATATCAACTTTTACAATGCTTATGAAAAAATGTCTTGACTTGCAATCGCCCATTTATCAATAATCAATGTAGCATCTGCTTGCAATCTGCATTTTTTTAAATCCAATCCACTAGTACTTCGAATGAATCCATGAGTTATCATCTGTTCAAAAGCATTTTGAGATAAATTCATTTTTTCCCGCAGCAAAGAAGATATTTTAAGCCGAGATGGATATGAGCTTTTGATATGCAATTCTATAGGAGTATTCAAATTAACATTGCCCCCTAGTATTTTATACTTTGGAGGTCCAACTTCGGCTCCATTCCTGCGTATTAACTCTATATCCATAGCATATCTTTTAGCAAGTTCTTCATTGTTGCTATGGAACCCATCTAATATTTTAGGGTCAATACTTTTGGGATTGATACGAGAGTAGATAGTCATATTCCAAGTAGAATCACAATCTGAACATTTATAGATTAACCATATATCTAAGTGCTTGCGTTGTGCATTTATCCTGAACAACCCAGAGCAAAGGTGCTCTGCCTTTTTACTACACTTCTTACAATACTTAATTGCAGGTGGTGGGGATAGATATTGTATATCCCAAGTTACCTTTTGCATGAAAATTACTCCTTCCTATTAGAACTTAATTAATAGGAAAGATAACAGGTGGATTGTCACAAACCTTTTTCATCATACTCACTCCTAATCTAGTATTTCTTCTACTTAAATTGTACCATTTGGGTATACAAAGCTAAACCTTAAAGACAATTCATAAAAGAAAATGAGCCAATACAGTAACAAAACTGCATTGACTCATTTTGAAAATTAATCACTATTTTTTTGTTTTCTTATTATCCTTTGTATACTTTTCAAGGATAAAAAATATTTTCTAGCTAAATCTTCTGAACGATGGCCCGCCAAATAGTCTTCATAAATCTTTATATTTCGTTGATATAATTCTTGACGGGTAGAAGTTCTGGCCCCCCATTCCTTTTTATTACCTGATTTTCTGGGAATATAGATAAACTCACCATCTACATATTCCTGCACCTTTTCAAGCAAATCATTAGGGAGTATATAAATTGCTTTCTTATAGCTCATTTTGCCCTCCTAAAAGTATTATTTCGATTAGGAATAGCAAAGACTATCTTCACATCTTATTTTTGTCTTTTAACTACTCGTTGCAATAGCCTCTGCTATGCAACAATAACGATAGGATTAAGCATACGCTTTCAACCCTCCTTTTTCAGAATCTTATAAATTATAATATTATATTTATATTACCATGAATTCTCCATAATTTCCATAATAATCTATCTTCTAAAAAGTCTGCATCATTGATAGTACAATTTAACTTAACTCATTCTACATACATTTTAGATGTATAGTTATATCATTTTATATACTAAAAGGCACCCATTTCTGAGTGCCCATCTTTTCATCATTCACTTGCATTGGTTATTGTAACTACCATGTTTACTTCTGCTCCAGTATTCTCTGCTTCAGTAAACATTGACTCTAAACTATCAAATATGTGCGCCTTTGTACCGGTTAACTTTGTATTCATGGAATTTACAGTATAGTTAACATGATTTGCTTGTAATGCATGAATAGAATTATTAATTACATTTGTAGCATTAGACGTTTTTATTGGGTATACAGCTACTTCTGCTTGAATCATCTCTTGTTCATCCTTTCATTATTTTTATATTCAATAATAGTATGTTAATCAACAAAAATAATAATACTTTAAGTGATCAAAGAATTTCTATAAACTTTTTACATTGATATGATTTTACTTTACACCTCTTAGTATATTGCACCTTCTATTTTATATAACAAAAGACACCTCTTACAGCGTCTTAAGTAAACCATTTATTTTTCTTCTTCAATGCCAAATCCAGATTTAGCATTGACTCTATCCATTTTATTTTCTAAATCTGTAATCTCTTTAACCTTACCATCTTGCACGGCTCTTTTTACAGAACCTTTTTCAGGATCTAAGAGTTCTTTTGCATCTTTGATTGGCTTCATATCATCACCTCTGCTAGAAATTGTCTAAAACATTGGAAGGTTATCTAAATTATCATTTGTAATTCCATTAGGATTGCTTCTTAAATATTCTCTTCCTTTTTTAGAACGTCCTACATTTACATTTTCAATTACATTGTCTTTAGCCATCATAATTGCATCGTTAATTGAGTATACATTTCCATCTTCCATCATAACATGGGTAATTTCTCCGCGTGAATTTTTCTTCACTTTAATAATTTTTGTTTTATCTTGCATATAATCACTCCTCTTAAATTATTATCTATAGATATTTCATATTATATACGTTTATAAATAATAATCTTAGTGATCATTTTAAAATGAAAATATCATTTTTTTCCGTGAATTCTGTTATCTTGTGATGAGAAGAAAAAATATTTAATTAAGAACGATGCCTCAACTGTGTTTGTAACTCTTTGATATAAGCTTTTTCTATATTTATCATGATAATACTAATAGAAACCAATATAATTGATAGTACCACACTTAAACCTAATAATCTTTCTCCTAAAAATATATAAGAAAGCATCACACCAAATAGAGGTGTAGTAAATTTATATATAGTAACCTTACCCACACCATTATACTTTAATAAAACTGTCCATAAAGAAAATGCTCCTGCTGATATAAAGCTTAAATATATGAGTAACCCATAGTTTTCTGTAGTAATAATTATCCTCTGTCCTCCACCTAAAAATCCTATTAATATCAAAAATAAAGAACCTGTAAATAATTGGTATCCAGAAATAGCAAAAGTATTGATGTCCTTTGCTATTTTTTTCGTATATATTCCTGCAATAGCACCCATCAAACTTGATATAATAACAAACCCCTCTCCTATAAATAAAAAACCACTTTGTATATTATTTCCACTAATATTTACAATGACTACACCTAAAAATCCTAGTATAACGCCTATAATCTTTCTAATAGTTAATCTATCTTCACTATAAAAAAAGTGAGCGAGTATAACAGAAAAAAAAGTAGCCGTTGCAGATAATATAGATCCTTTTGTGCTACTAGTGTTAGAAAGTCCAATATAAAAGAACATATATTGTATTGCAGTTTGAATAAGTCCTAAGATCGTTACCTTTTGAAGATCTGCCTTCTTCAATCTTAAAGATCTTTTGGTTAAAATGCAAAATATGAATACCATAACTGAAGACAACAAAAATCTAAGACCTGCAAACATTATTTTTTGATATGGATTATTTCCATCTATATCAAATAAATTGTATCCTATTTTAATAGATGGAAAAGCACTTCCCCATAAAAAACAACTGATTACTGCCATAATCATAATAACATAATTTTTTGTAAATATAATTTCGCTTTTATTTTTCAATTTGACTCTCCTTGTTTGACAATTCTTATCTTAAGTAAAAGATAGCTTTTTTATAACACTCATTATCTTAAATCTTACATCCCTAGCAACAGATATGATCTTTAGATACATTCATAAATATTCTAAACGATTCTTGTCGTAAGTTTTGTCATTTTGTGACGAAAATATAAGCTGTTTAGGAATAGTGCTTCAACTATCTTTGTAAATCTTTTGCAAATAGACATTACAAAAGAGGATTAACAAATAAAACTTACCCTCTTATAACATGGGCTTCTTTCTTTAATCATTTAATGACAATTCAGATCTAAATATTATTACAGCATTCCCAGCAATTTTAACTTCTACAGGTTCTTTATTTTCTATTTTCACCTCAACTTCAATGATACCTGGTCGTTTTATAGCTTCACCTTGCTTAACTTTAAATTTAAATAAAGAATTATTGTGCTTAACCAAATTATGGCGAACCAGATATGCCCCTAAAGGACCATTTGCATTACCAGTTACAGGATCTTCATTAATACCTATTGCAGGCGCAAACATTCTGCCATGTATTAAAATATCACTATCTTGCGGATCAACTGTAAAAACATAATATCCATTACATTTAATAATTGTACTTAATTTAGAAAGTACATTATAATCTGGCTGCAATGTATTTAAAGTTGCAATACTTTTTATACCGACCATAACCTTAGAATGACCTGTTGAAACAATCTGAATTTTATAGTCTTCCAATAAATCACTATTTCTTATATTAAGTGCTGCTAAAAGTTTTTCTTTATTTATGCTGTCAATGATATTGCCAAACTCAATTTTCCCTTGTGTCATAACAATTTTGTAATCCCCTTTTTCTTTTACTATATCAACAGGCAAAATCCCTGCACCTGTCTTATGATAAACCCTTGAAGTATCCAACCCATTTTCAACAGCACGTGCATAATGAGCAGCAATAGTAGCATGTCCACAGATTGGCACTTCATTTATTGGAGTAAAAAAACGTATATGTGCATCATACTCATTGCTATCGGAAGAAAAGATAAATGCTGTCTCAGAGTTATTAAGTTCTCTAGCAATTCTCTGCATCTCATAATCAGTTAATCCATCTGCATTTGTTATTACTCCTGCTGGATTGCCTGTGAATTTTCCCTTTGTAAATGAATCAATTTGATATAATTTATATTTTCTTTCCATAATTCTCCTCCTACATATATTATAAATTATACTGCATTTTTCTGCTTGACTCTAAAAATTCTGTCCAGTTTCGTATAGCTTATCCACAAATATACTACCTTTAGTATATTTTTTATTTCTGGAATTTTTGCATATTCCTAAAATAATTTGAAACAATAATAATTATTATTGCTTTTGTTCATACAATATAAGTTGGGAGAGATAAAAATGAAGCTTGAAGGTTTTTTTAGCAATATCAAAAATGCAAATCACGCTATTGAACAGTTAAAACAAAGTGGTTTTGAAAATCCTTATTTAGATTTAAACGATTCATACAATGAAAATCAAAACATACGTAGAAACATACCTGGTACTGAAAATGCTTCTAGTTTGTCTAATCTAGTTTTAGGTTCGGGTACAAATATTGTGACTGATAGAAATAAAGCTTCTTTGGCTGCTGCAAGTCCTATGGTAAGTGGTATGGGAAGAATCAACGAAATTAGCGACATCAATTGTAAAATTGTAGTAGAGGTAAATAACAATAATATTGAAAATGCGAAAAAGATTATAAAAGACAGAGATGGTACTATAGATAATCCTCATGTAGATACACCAAAAATAGCAGACGATCTAGATATAGAGACAGCATTTAGAATATTATCCAATAGATTTGACGACGGAATATTTTAAAAGTTAAATAGGTTTCCCTATTTGGGAGGCCTATTTTCTTATTATGTACAAAGTCTGTCTCCTATGACTCTCTAGCTCACCATAACTCGCTCTAAATCATCCATATTATTATCACCTAAAGTATCATCAAATATCTTTCTCACTTTAGCTAACCTCGTCAAGATATCCCTTTATATATCTTTATACCTTTTATTTTATCATTTTATGATGAAAAGAAGAAATATTTAATTAGGAATGGTGCTTCAACTATTTTGATATGTTTTTAGATAAAAAATACATTAACTGAAGTTTATATAAATCTTTGATTGTCAAATGGAAAATGTTGTATAATAGTAAGATAAAATAACATAGCTTTATATTATAAAGTAAGGACAATGAAAAGGAGGTATATGTATTGTTTTTATTTAATCTTGATAAAACTGCTTGGCAATTTATTAAAATATGAATTCAGTGAAGCCTTTTGCTCATCATCCTTTTTTACTCGCAAAATTAGGTAATTCTTATATTAGATGGTAATATAATATTTGATCTAATTTCAAATTTATGGTAGAATTTTATTCATAATTTTACAAATCCCACTACATCTAACAAGGAGATTTTAAATGATATGGAAGTCAAAATTATAGAGAACAATAAAAAAGATTTTTTAGATTTGTTGCTTTTAGGTGATGAACAAGAAAGTATGATCGATAAATACTTGCATAGAGGAAAATTGTTTGCATTATATGACAAAGACTTAAAAAGTGCCTGTGTTGTAACAAAAGAAAACAATCATGAATACGAGCTCAAAAATTTAGCTACATATGAAAATTATCAAAGACAAGGATATGGAAGTATCTTGGTAAAGTATATATTTGAGTACTATAAAGACAAATGCAAGACGATGTTTGTAGGCACTGGAGACACTCCTATGACAATTCCATTTTATGAATATTGCGGATTCAAGCTTTCTCATACAGTAAAAAATTTTTTCATTGATAATTATGATCATCCTATTTTTGAAAATGGCATTCAGCTTATTGATATGATTTATCTAAGAAAGGATTTCTGAGAATTATAAACATAAATTATTTGATTAATGTAGTAAATCATATTCTTATTTTACGCAACAGTAAAAAATTATATAACAAATCAAAAGTGAGGTAATATATGAAGAAAAATAAAAATATCATAATGATTATTTTTGTATATGTAATTCTATTGATTATTGGATTTATATTTAATCATGTTAAAATTCCTATAAGCAATAACGGAATTATTTTTATTTCTTATTTAATTAATGTATCTATTATTATTTTCATGGTAATAAAAATAGACAAAGAGTCATTGCAGGTAGTCGGATTCACAAAAATTTCAATATTAGATATTACTGGAGGATTCATTTTAGGGATAGTTTTATATCTAATGCAAATACTTCCACCGATATTTTTTATGCATATAGATATCAGCTCATTTGGAAATCAGCCAAATTTTACAGCTATCCTATTACGCTTTCTATTTTTAGCTATTACAGTCGGGTTAGGAGAAGAACTGGTTTATAGGGGTTACTTTTTACACAAACTCGAAAATGTGTTTTCTTCTCAATTATTAGTAGTATGTTTGAATTGTATGTTATTTTATGGTAGCCATCTTACAAAGATTTTTCAATTTAATATAACAGAGGTTTACAGTACATTTCTTACTACAATACTGCTTTGTACATATTTTTATTTATCCAAGAAAAGAAGCATTATTCCTTTAATTATTGCTCATGCTGTATTAGATACTTTAATGGGCAAAGCTGGTTTTTCAATTTTAAACTTATTGATGAAATAATAAAGGGAGGTTTATCATTTATGAAATCTATCCCAGATAATAAAGATCATTCTATTGAGTTTATCCATATCACTAGACAAGATATGATAAAACAAGTCAGACAACTTTTTTTGGAATATGCACAATCACTAAAAATAGATCTTGCTTTTCAAGATTTCGAATCAGAGGTTAAAACACTACCAGGAAAATATAGTCCTCCTGATGGAACTTTGATATTAGGATTGTCTGATGGTAAAGTGGCAGGATGCATTGCTCTTCGCAAGATTTCTAAAGAAATATGTGAAATGAAAAGACTATATGTTCGTGATGCTTATAGAGGAATAGGAATTGGTCAAATGCTTATTGCTACGATCATTCAAGAAGCCTCAAAACTTAATTATCATTATATTAGACTTGATACTCTTCCAATGATGAAAAAAGCACAAGCCTTATACACATCATTCGGATTTTATGATATTGAACCCTATGTATACAATCCTATTAAAGGAACAAGATTTATGGAGTTGAAATTAAACGACTAATTCTTATTCTCTAAAATAAAACAAATTTGACTACTTCTAGACAAATATTATCAATATCTCATACCAAAATATATCCTTGTTACATTTTACACCTATTTTATCCTCTGATGACGAAAAATTTTTTTAAATCTTATGTTTCAATTTTCTCAAACATATAAACTACTTAGTCGTATGAGAGTATTTATTTGACTTTTATTTTTCCTTTGTTATAATGATATTCAATCCAACATATTGAATAATTTCAAATATTTTCAATTTGTGTAGAGAATGATAAATTTATGAATATATGTTCAAATCATTTAATCTATCACAAAATAAATATATAATCCAGAGGAGAATCTAAAAATGAATGCTTTGTATTATGTATCCATCATCTTAATAGCCGGTATGATCATGGCTAGAATTGTATCCAAACTAAATTTGCCCTATGTAACTGGATATCTATTAGGAGGAATTATTATAGGCCCTTCTTTTTTTAATTTAATCCCCATAAATATTTCTATTCAATTGTCCATCATCTCGGAAGTAGCATTAGGATTTATTGCATATAGCATAGGAAGTGCATTCAACATTACAGACATGAAAAAACTTGGAAAATCCATATTCTTAATCACATTACTAGAATCTATAGGTGGCGTTTTAGTAGTTTTTATAACTATGTTTTTCGTTTTTAAACAACCTCTATCCTTCAGTCTTATTTTATCATCTATTGCTGCTACTACAGCTCCAGCAGCAACTATCATGGTAATTAGACAATATAAAGCTAAAGGAAAACTTGTTAATACACTATTACCTGTAGTAGCTATGGATGATGCTATAGGTATTATAATTTTTGGTACTATCGTATCCATCACCAAACAATTATCTAACACTGTCAATGATTTTTCTTTAACCCATGGATTACTTCCTCCAATTTGGGAAATTGTAACTACTTTAGTTTTAGGTATTATTATAGGATCTATATTGGTATTCCTTTCGCAAAAATCAAAGAATGGAGACGAACTATTAAGTATAGTAATTGCTGGGATTTGTTTATCCATAGGGATTGCAAAGTTATTAAATATATCTATTCTTCTTTTATGTATGGCTATCGGGGCTGTAATCAGCAATATTTCTCCTAACAATAAAAAAGTAATCACCATCGCTGACTATTTTACTCCTCCTATTTATATTATGTTTTTTACATTAGCTGGAGTAGAATTAGATATAAAATTGATCAAATATGTAGGCATATTAGGAATAGGATATATCCTATCTAGGGTAACAGGAAAAATTATTGGATCATACTTAGGTTGTAAATTATCAAATATGCCTAGAACAATACAAAAATATTTGGGATTTACTCTAATCCCTCAAGCAGGTGTTGCCATAGGATTATCTATGACTGCCCAATTAGATTTCCCACAGGTAGGAGCTAAAATAAGAACAATTATCCTTGGAGCAACTATTATATATGAACTCATAGGACCTTCTATTACTAAATATGCACTCATAAAATCAGGGGATATCACATTAAAAAATTCTAAAATTCAAACTGTTCAAGAGTTATAATTCCATAACGAAGGAAGTCCTCTTGGACTTCCCGTTCTTTTTTTCATTCAATGAGTAAAATTTTATTTGTGATTATAGATTTCCATTTGATCATTCACATATGCTTCACAAGAACGCATAGCCAAAATTGTTTCTTCAAGTAATTTATTTAACTCCCAACCAAGCATATCTGCACCTTGTTTAATGACATCTCGTGAACATCCTGATGCAAATTTTTTATCCTTAAACTTTTTCTTGAGACTTGAAAGCTCCATATCCATAACACTTTTAGATGGACGCATTTTTGCAGCTGCACCAATCAATCCAGTAAGTTCATCTACCGCAAATAACACTTTTTCCATTTGATGCTCTGGTTTAGGTTGTTGTTCTAGACAAAGTCCATACCCATGACTGGCTACTGCTCTTATTAATCTTTCATCAATACCATGTTCTCTCATAATCTCTTGGGTTTTACTGCAATGTTGTTTAGGATACATTTCAAAATCCAAATCATGCAGCAACCCAACTATAGCCCAAAAGTCTGCTTCCTCTCCATATCCCAATTTTTCTGCGAAATAATTCATAGTCCCTTCAACTGTTAAAGCATGTTGAATATGAAATGCCTCTTTGTTGTATTCAGTAAGTAAATTCCATGCTTTCTCTCTTGTAATCATAATAATATCCTCCTTTAAAAAACATAATATAAGAATCAATATGTACTTCTCTAATTTATCTTACTATGGTTTCATAAATACTTTTCATTATTCTTGTATGATTGAAATCGTTAAGATATAATAATTAACAAAAGTAAAATATATTTTACGTTAATTATATTTTACTTTTGTTAATTATAATTGTCAATATAATTATAGGAGGTTATACCCTAATGAATATAAACTCTATTATTGCAGAAAACCTCAAAACACTTCGTACCAAACGAAATTTAAGTTTAGGTCAACTTGCTGAATTATCTAATGTCAGTAAAGTTATGCTATCTCAAATTGAAAAAGGTGAAACAAATCCAACGATAAACACTTTATGGAAAATAGCAAACGGATTGAAAGTTCCTTATACTTCATTACTTGAACAAAAGGAACATAATACTTACATTATACAAAAAGACCATATTAAAGCTCAAATGGCTGAAGAAGATCATTATCGAGTATATTGTTATTATACGAATACACCCTATCGCAATTTTGAACTTTTTCAAATCGAATTGGATGAAAACTACTCCTACAAATCTGTAGGTCATTCTAAAAAATCAGAAGAATATATTATATTATTAGAAGGTGAATTAACGTTAAAAGTAAATAATCAAACTTATAAACTACAACCTAATGATTCAATAAGTTTTCTAGCATCTAACCCCCATACATATGTAAATAGTGGAAAGGGAACTTTAAAAGCTACAATCATAAATTTTTATCCTGTCTAATCATAAAAATGATTTACATTTTATAAAAAAAGGAGGGCTAAAAAATGAAAATTAAGATTGCTACACAAAATAATATAGACGATATTTGTATGTTATATCAAGAGTTATTTTCAGATATGGCAATTTTACAACCTACATTCTTTCAAAGTGCGCACCAAAACAAACTATTTGTACAAAATATTATTATGAGTCCAAACTCAGATATTTTAATAGCAGTCGATCACCATGAAACCCTTGTAGGCTTTGCTCTTATTCAAGAACTAGAAACGCCACCTTTTAATTGCTTTGTCAACCATCATTATGCCTATTTAATGGATATCATTATAGCAAGTACTCATCGTAATAAAGGGATTGGCTCATCTTTAATAAACGAAGTAAAAACATGGGCGCAAAGTCGAAATTTAGATTATATAGAGTTGAATGTTTTAACAAAAAATGTTAGTGCTATCAAATTATATGAAAAACATAAATTTAAAAATGTAATACAAACTATGCGATATACATTATAAATATAATTTCTATAATTATAGTTTATACAAGTTTTTAAATTGAACCCAACAATGTTTTCTTGCTTATCTAAAAATATTCATAAGTAAATACATAATATAAATGATATATTTAGCCATAATTTCACCAAATACATTCATATTGGAAAAAGAGAGCTTATGCTCCCTTAACTACTTTTTGTCTTTGTTTGTTGGATTGATAATAATTATTTTATCTTCAATATCATCTAGATCATCATGATCTATCCTTGTGTTATTTCGTTTTGTATTATAAATCTCTCCATATTCACCTTCTAGACATTTCATTGAAGATTTTTCATTTTTACTCATCTCATCACCTCGTTATTAGTATTTCGTACAGGTGATGATGATATACATATCCAATATACTTAACATATTTATTTTCTTTTTACACATCCTATATAATACACACAATTACAAAAGGAGTGAAAAACATTGTCTAAAAATAGACTCGTTGTTCCTGAAGCTCGTCAAGCTTTAGAACAATTCAAAATAGAATCCGCTCAAGAATTTGGTGTAAATGATCCAAAATCACTAGCTTCAAATCATACTGGATATATCGTAAGAAGATTAGTAGAAATGGGAGAAAAACAATTAATCAACAATCATAAAAAACATTAGTGCTATAACAGGAGTTTTATAAGACTCCTGTTTCAATATATAAAGTAACCTATTCCATTAATATATCTAACATTTTTTGAGTATGATTTAAAAAATCTTTCATAACTATATAATGTTCAGTCTCTTCATATTGAACTATTTGAAAACCTTTTTTTATCTCATAAATCACAGCATTGGGGTATGCCATAATAATAGGTGAATGAGTAGCTATAATAAATTGGCTTCCCTGCTCAACTAATTGATGCATCCTTGAGATCATAGTCATCTGTCTTGTAGGTGATAACGCAGCCTCTGGCTCATCTAAGATGTATATCCCTCTTCCTCTAAATTTATTTATAAATAAAGAAAGAAATGATTCTCCATGAGATTGCTCATGTAATGACTGTCCACCATAAAAATCAATAATTCTTGGTCCTCCTCCACCTTTATCTAATTCATCAATATTGGTAGCCACATTGTAAAAACTTTCTGATCTAAGAAAAAATCCATCTTTAGGTTTACTAGCTCCTTTAACCAATCTGATATAATTATGTAGCTCTGAATGTGTATCCATTGATGAAAAATTAAAGTTTTTTGTCCCCCCCTCTGGGTTAAAACCATATGCTGTCGCTATTGCTTCTAAGATCGTTGATTTTCCAGTTCCATTCTCCCCCTACAATGAATGTGACTTTAGGATGAAACTGTAATGTAGATAAATTACAAATAGCGCGCAGACAAAATGGATATTTATTAAAATTAGATATCTTGTCTCTCTGTAATTCTATACTTCTAATATACTGATTGATATTTCCAAAGTCCATAAAAGCTCCCCCTAAAATATAATCATACACTTCCTTATATTATAATACCTTCTTTACTCTATGTACAAATCATACATTCTATCCACCTTTAAAAAATTCTTAATGCACAAGAAATAGCTTTTGATTCTCAAGTGGGAAATGTTATATAATGTAAAAAAGTCTTCTTTTAGAAGATTTATTAAGTAGCCTGTTTTGAAATACATAATAAAAATTATAACTCTTATTCTAATTCAACCAAGGAGGTAAAAATGTGAAGCTAAAAGTTTTAGTAGACAACAATACCTACATTGATCAATATTATTGTGGAGAACCTGCTGTTTCGTATTATATTGAAGATGAGGATATCCGCTTACTATTAGATGTAGGCTATTCTGATCTATTTCTAAAAAATTCTACTGCATTAGGTATAGATTTAGAAAGTATAAGCACTATTGTTATTTCCCATGGTCACGATGATCATACAAGAGGATTAAAATATTATTTTGAACACAAGCCTAAAAATAATATTTCTATTATTGCTCATCCAGATGCATTTAAGGAAAAAGTAATAGACAACTTAAAAATTTGTTCTCCTATTTTACAGAAAGATCTAGAGAAAAAATGTAATCTAATTCTTTCAAAAGAACCTATAAAAATTAGCAAACACATCATATTTTTAGGAGAAATTCCTCAAATAAATGACTTTGAAAATAGAAAACCTATTGGTAAGCAAATTGTTGACAAAACTTTAGTTGATGATTATGTAATGGATGATACAGCCCTTGTATATAAAAGTGAAAATGGTATCTATATTGTTACAGGATGTTCTCACAGTGGAATATGCAATATAATAGAATATGCCAAAAAAGTATGTAAAGATCATCGGGTATTAGGTATTATAGGAGGGTTTCATTTATTTGAAATAAACAAACAAGTTAAAGAAACTATCCATTATCTAAAACAAAATAATGTAGAAGAATTATACCCTTGCCATTGTACTTCATTTACTGTTAAAGCAGAGATACATAAATCTTTGCCTGTAAAAGAAGTTGGTGTAGGTTTAGAAATAAATTGGTAAAAGTATGTTCTATATCGAATATGATTTTCTAGGAAATATATACTTTATTTGGATATAAATTTATTTTTTGTTTGACAAAGGAATCTAAAAAATGTTATATTAATAATACAATTATATAAAGTATCCTTCAGGGTTGGGTGAAATTCCCTATCGGCGGTATAGCCCGCGAGCCGTAAGGCAGATTCGGTTAAATTCCGAAGCCGACAGTATAGTCTGGATGAAAGAAGGTGAATATATTATACATATTTTATTATGTATGTTTATTATGCTTTTTGATCCCCTTAAGGTTGCTTAAGGGGATTTTTTATATGCATACATTTTTAGAAAAACCAAGGTACTTTATGTAAAATTTATTATAATTTGGAGGAAATTTAAATGAATGAACCATTATTAGCTCAGTTTGGAAATTCTAGAACACGTATAGAAAAAGCATTGGATAATCTTAGAGATGGCAAGGGCATCCTTCTTGTTGATGATGAAAATCGTGAAAATGAAGGAGATCTTATTTTCCCTGCCGAGACCATTACCATACCCCAAATGGCTATGTTAATTAGGGAATGTAGTGGTATTGTTTGTCTTTGTCTCACAGAAGAAAAAGTTAAAAAATTAGATTTACCTCAAATGGTACCTGATAACACATGTAAATACGAAACTGCATTTACCATCTCAATTGAAGCTAAGGATGGAGTTACTACAGGGGTTTCTGCTTCTGATCGAGTGACTACCATTCTTACTGCTGTAAAAGATGACTGCAAACCTGAAAATTTGGCTCATCCTGGTCACGTTTTCCCACTTCGTGCCCGTAAAGGCGGTGTTTTAGCTAGACGTGGTCATACAGAAGGCACTGTTGATCTTATGCGTTTAGCAGGATATAAACCTGCAGGAATTTTATGCGAACTTACAAATCCTGATGGAACTATGGCCCGCCTACCACAAATCGTTCACTTTGCTAAAGCACATGATATGACCGTTGTTTCTATTGAGGATATTGTAGAATATAAACAGAATATGTAAAAAACTAAAAGAACAAAGTCTTTCTTCAAAAGATTTATTAAGTAGACTTTGCCCTAATACATTACGGAAATTATGAAAATAAAATTTATGAATAGACCATAATTTCCTATATATTATAAAAAATCATAGGTTAAAATCTATGATTTTTTTGTGGCTTTATCTTTTCATTATAAGAAAACTCCTAAGAAACTATATTTAAAAACATAATCATTATATATCAAAAAAATATAAAACTAGAAATAAATCAATTGACTGAATAAAAATTAAAGCTTATAATAACATTTACAAAAAAGGAGGTGATAATATGTTAAAAACAAAAAAAATAGTAATGATTTTATTAAGTATGCTTTTGGTATGTTCAATGGTAGGATGTGGTGATCAAGAACCTGCTTTTAAGCCATTGCCGATTGACGTAAATGGTGCAAAAATTCTACTTGGACAATCTACTTTACAAGCATTTATCGATGCAGGGTATAAGGTAACATTAGACAAGACATTAAAAGAAGACATTGCTGGAGAAAAAATGCCAACTATGACTTATGATGTAGCCGCTTATGTAAGTAAAGACAATAAGATCGTAGGTATGGTAAGCTTTCTAAATAATACAAAGGATACCCTTCCTTTTGAAGAATGTATTGTGAATGAATATGAAATAACATATAAAGATCCATCATGGACTGGACAGTACGATACAGACAATGTTTTAGTAGATGGTATTAAATGCAAAGGAATGATGATAGACGATGTAAAAAAAGCATTTAAAGACAAAGTAGAATCCTTTGATGAATTTAAAAATCCTGATGGAAGTATTGGTGTCATGTCTTTTGAATTAAATGGAGTTCATATCAGTGTACACTTTGATTACACCACAAAAGAAGCAACAACTGTTGAAACAGAAGTTTTTTTATCATATTTTGAATAAATCAATTTCTTAGTCCTTGTAACTAGATGGCGATTGTCTTTTTACATAACTTTTTATTTATCACTATATAACAATGAATTCATATAGTGTATAAAATTTATTCATTTGTAAATAATTTAAATAATTACTCTTATACCTCTCCATTAACCAAAAATAAATTTTAAAAAAATCTTATGGTTAGAGGTGGTCATATGAATCTACATATACATATTGATATTGTATTCAACCCCATCAGTCTAGAAACAATATCAGCTGTTCTTAGTATTTTATGTAGTATTTGGACCATTCACTCTAGACAAAGTTCCTTTAGGCACCTAAGATAATGAACTGAAAGAACATAAGATAATGGATATCTGTTAATGGATTGTATAAGAGTAATTTTAGATTATAAAAATTATTCCCAGGGAAATGAAATAGATCTCTCACTTTTATTATCGATCCAAATCAATAATAAAAGCTAATATTTCTGCTACTACTTCATAAAGTTCTGGAGGAATCTCTTCTCCAATAGCTAAGTGACTTAACTGACGTGCTAGCTTTTCATCTTCATAAGTAGGAATATTCTCATCTTTTGCTTTTTCTTTAATCTTTTGTGCAACATATCCTTCTCCTTTTGCTACGATTAATGGAGCTGTATTTTTATCTTGTTCATATTTTAAAGCTACTGCAATTTCTTTTTTATCCATATCTACACCTTCAAATCAATAAAGTTTGTAAATTTCTTTGATGAAATTAAATCTCCTACAATACTTTCTTCATTTAAAATTCCATATTGTACATAAACACTATGATATCCTAATCTCTCTAAAGATTCTTTTAATTTTTCTTCATTTTTTAAAAATATTTCTTTTATTTTATCTTCGATTAGCTTAAAATTGCATGTAATATTTTTTTCTTTAATATCAATAAGTGTACGTACTTGTCCCATATTTTTTGTATCTAAAGAGATTAATAACTTCACATGATTCGGATCAATTTTCTTTTTACTTTTATGATCCTTTACAATCAACAGGTCCATATTTTGATATTCTTTATGGGTAGGAATCGGAATTTGTACATAAGCTTGAGATTGATTGAGTTTATTCATAAAATCTAATCCATCTTTGATTTGATCTATTTGATTTAAAACTCCTTCTTTTTTATCTAAACCTTCAATTGTGCTTTTTATAGTTTCTAATTTTGCATACAATTCCTTGAATATTTCTTGAGGCTTAAAATCCTTTGTTTCAACCATATTTTTTATTTTTCCTAATATATTTTCTATCTCCTTAGCCAAAGGAACTGTTTTTTCATTTTCATAAAGATTTTTCATCAAGTGATCTATTTGTTTTCCAATAGGATCATCTTTATACAGAATACGATTTAATTGAATAGCATTACCTAAATTAACTGTTAAATTATTTTTAGACAAAAAAACAATTTTTTCATCATCCATATTTTGAATCCCTATATCTTTATACTTCATATTCCCTTCATTTTCTGATAAATTTTTTAAAATTTCCTGCTTTTGCACAAAATCTTTATGATCTATAGAATCTTGCTTTTGTATAAGTTCCTTATTTCCTATTAAAACTTTATGATCTGTCATCTGGTTATTTTCTAAATTTTTGGTATTATTTTGTTCTATAGAATTATTTTCACTCTGACTCTTTATAATATTTTTAAATACTTCTATAATAGGCTCCTCTAGTTTTAAATCTTGGATAGATGGATTTATACCCATATTCTCCATTTTTTGAAAAGCACTTTTCATTTGCATAAAGCCTGTTACATTTTCTTTTGTTACAGGGATTTCATTTTTAATCAGAGTTTGAATGAGAGATATTTCTTCCTTTGTCCCTTTCATTTCAAAACCTTTTAATACATCCATTATTTTATTTTCTATTTCATTTTCTATGTGATCTTGTCCTTCTAAAATAGGTGTTAGGAGAATTTGCTTTTCATTTGCTTCTTTAATTTGAAATTTGAAAGATTCATCTACCCCTGCATTTAATCCTACCTCTAGCTTTGCAGATAGCATTTTGCCATTACTCATTTTAAGCATAATCATATCTTCAAGTATTTCACATATTTTTCCTTGAATGATCTGTCCTGCTTTTAATTGTACTTCTTTAGATTGTTCTCCTACATTCAGAGAATTTGGAGACATTACATTAATTTTC
This sequence comes from Inediibacterium massiliense, assembly GCF_001282725.1. Taxonomy (NCBI): domain Bacteria; kingdom Bacillati; phylum Bacillota; class Clostridia; order Peptostreptococcales; family Thermotaleaceae; genus Inediibacterium; species Inediibacterium massiliense. The sequence goes on from NZ_LN876587.1 coordinate 1,418,680, forward strand.
ATAATCTAATCACCCATTATATTTTTTAAAAAACTTTTTCTATGAATAGAAAGAATTCCATATTTTTGGATATTTTCATAATGTTCCTTTGTTCCATATCCTTTATGATGAATAAAACCATATTGTGGATACTTTTCATGAAAATCATCCATGATTCTATCCCTTGTAACTTTCGCAATAATAGAAGCAGCTGCAATAGAAATACTTTTTGCATCTCCTTTTTCTATGCTCATTTGATTTATATGTATATCGGTCAATTTCACTGCATCAATTAATAAATATTCTGGGTGAGTACAAAGTTTTTCAACAGCCATTTTCATAGCTAATTTTGTAGCTTCAAATATATTGATTTTGTCAATTATCTTTTCATCTACAATCCCTACCCCTATACTAATTGCCTCTTTTGTTATTACATCAAATATCTGTTCTCTTTTTTTGGCAGATATTTTTTTAGAGTCATTAATTCCTTCTATAAACAGATCATGAGGTAATATTACTGCTGCTGCTACTACAGGTCCTGCTAATGGACCTCTTCCTGCCTCGTCAATACCTGCAATCAAATGACAACCTATCTTTTTTTCATAATTCCATAGATTTTTTACTCTTTCTTTTTCATCTAAATAGTTTTTATATTGTTTATTGATCTTTTGTGCAATTTTTTGAACAGATGATCTTTTATCTTCTTTCAATTGATTCATTTCCTTCATAGCTTCTTCAATAGATAAACTATTTATAAAATTATTAATTTCTTTTACACTCATATTACTAAATTCCATATCCCTACCTCCTCTATATACAATAAAAAGGTACTCATTCAATAGTACCTTTTTACAAACTTATTCAATAGTTTCTATAAAATCATTAGGCGTCTCCAAAGTAATTCTTCCAATTTTTCCTTCTCTAAATTCATCTATCACAATATTTGCAACTCTTGTATAATCAATTCTTCCTCCTGATAAAATACATCCTCTTTTTTTAGCTATTTTATCCATGTTATCAATTCCTTGTTCATCTAATTCATCTAATTTATATCTTTCCATTAAATCATCAGGATAATTCTCAGATAAAAATTCGATAAGTCTTAAAGCAATTGTTTCTATATCTAATATATCGTCCTTAATGGCTCCTGTAAATGCTAATTTTAACCCTACGTTTTGATCTTCAAACTTTGGCCATAAAATCCCTGGTGTATCTAAAAGCTCAATATTTCCTTTTAATCTTACCCACTGCTTTCCTCTTGTAACACCTGGCTTATTTCCAGTCTTAGCACTTTTTTTACCTGTTAATCTATTAATTAAAGAAGATTTCCCTACATTAGGAACCCCAACAATCATTACTCTCACAGGTCTCACTTTCATACCTTTTTCTATCATCTGATTTGCTTTTTCTTTAAAGGCATCATGAATAGCTTGTGTTAACTCATTAAAACCTAAGCCGTTCATAGTATTTACAGATACAGCACAAAGTCCCTTGCTTTTAAAATACTCCATCCACTTACGTGTTTGATTTGTATTTGCCAAATCACTTTTATTTAATATAATTACTCTAGGTTTTTTAGATACAATATCATCAATCTGAGGATTTCTACTACTTAAAGGAATCCTTGCATCCAAAAGCTCTACCACTACATCTACAAGCTTTAAATTTTGTTGAATTAATTCTTTTGTTTTCTTCATATGCCCTGGGTACCAATTGATTTGTTCCATTTATAACCCCTTCTTTTACACTTTATTTTAAATTTCAATTGCGAAAAATTTATATATTATTTTTTATGTATGGATCATTTTTTATTTTTAGATAGTAATAAAGGGACTGTATCCAGTCCCCTTTATTAGAATCTTTTTTCTTTAATTTTTGCAGCTTTTCCTCTTAACTCACGGATGTAGTTAAGTTTTGCTCTTCTTACTTTACCTCTTCTCACTACTTCGATTTTTTCGATTTTAGGAGAATGTAATGGTAAAGTTCTTTCTACTCCAACGCCGTAAGAAATTCTTCTTACTGTAAATGTTTCTCTTAATCCACCGTTTTGTCTTTTTAAAACAAAACCTTCAAAAACCTGGATTCTTTCTCTAGTTCCTTCTTTAATTTTTAAGTGTACTTTTACTGTATCACCTACGTTAAATTGAGGAAGATCAGATTTAATTTGTTCTTGCTCTAATGCTTTAATGATATCCATGGTTGTCCCTCCTTCCTTCCTAGACGTTCATATTATCCTTTATGTAACAGAGGAACGCCCGTATTGCCAAAATGATTATAACATACTATTAGAAACAATACAACAAAAAGATGTGATAATTCTATTCTTGTAGCATATTTTTTATTTTTTCTATTTTTCCCATGGTTTTTACTACATATTCATCATCATGAACCTCTATATTTTTTTGAATAAATATTTTTATGTTTGTTAAATTCTCAAGTTCAATCATAAATCCTTTTGCATCTGTAGAAAGAATTTTTTCTAAAGTAGGTGATACCTCAAAAAGTACTCCTTCTGAATTGGTATGTATGGCAATTCTTTTTACTTCTTTTTCTATTTTCTGCATTACCATATATTCAGATAAAACTCTTCCAGTTCCTTCACAATAAGGACATTTTTTTTGCATAATCGAACTAATTCTTCCTCTTATTTTCTTTCTAGTCATTTCTACAAGACCAAGCTGTGTAATTCCTAATACATTTGTTTTGGTTCGATCCTTTAAAAGAGATTTTTGTAAAATCTCTAAAACTTCCCTTTGTGTATCCTCATGATCCATATCAATAAAGTCTACAATAATGATTCCACCAATATCTCTAAGCCTTAATTGTTTTGCAATCTCTTGTGCAGCTTCTTTATTTGTCTTTGTAATGGTGTCTTCTAAATCTAGATTTCCTACATATTTTCCTGTATTTACATCTATTACTGTTAAAGCCTCTGTTTGATCAATCACCAAATATCCTCCACTTTTTAACCATACTCTTCTAGAAATAGCATCAGAAATCATAGATTCAATTTTATAATGATCAAAAATATTCATGTCTATATTAAAATATTTTACTCTATCTTTTAAATTAGGATCTATTAATTCCACCAACTCTAAAATACTCTTATACTTTTCTTTATCATTAATGATAAATTGATCTATATCTTGAGTAAATGAATCTCTTACTGTTCGATGCAATAGATCCATGTCTTTATAAATAACTCTTGGAGCAAATCCTAATTTTTTTTCTTTTTCAATTTTTTGCCATAGCTTTAATAAAAATTTCAAGTCATCTTTTAATTCTTTTTCTTCTTTTCCCTCTCCAGCTGTTCTTATGATGATTCCCACATTTTGTGGTCTAATTTGCTCTATTATTTTTCTAAGCCTATCTCTTTCTTCTTCTTTTTCTATTCTTCTAGAAATCCCAACATAATTATTTCCTGGCATTAAAACTAAATATCTTCCTGGAAGTGTCAAATGAGTGGTCACTCTTGCTCCTTTTGTTCCCATAGGTTCTTTGGTTACTTGAACAATAATCTCTTGTCCATTTTTGACAGCCTCTTTAATAGATATCCCTTTTTTTCCTTGTGAATAAGGAATTGCATCTTTTACATATAAGAAGCCATTTTTTTCAAGACCCATATCTACAAATGCTGCCTGCATACCTGGCAATACATTTGTCACTCTTCCTTTATAGATATTTCCTACTACTCTTTTATAATGATCTGTTTCCATATATATTTCTGACAACTCTTCATCTTCTAAAAGAGCAACTCTAATTTGATTTAAACTAGCATCCACAACAATTTCATTCATTCCCATACCCTCCTACAACCATTATGCAGTTATATCTAATGGTGTAACTAGTTTTTCGTTCTCCAACCCATACAAGTCTAACCTATGAATACGAATTTTTTGAGCATCTATAGGCATATGGAAAATTTCTTCTAGTTTTTGTATGACAACTTCTGGTTTTATATTTCCTTTACTTCCTGCCTTTAATAACATCTTCAATATACAATAATCTTCTTCATGACTTGATAATTCTATTTTTTCTATTAAAGGTCTAATATTTACTACTTTTTTTTGTTCTCTTCCTTTTTTCTTTACTGTTTTTTCCATCCATATTTCTTCTTCATTCATCAATTGATCCATAATATTTTTTATATCACACTCTTTCATTTTTTGTGTGAAAGGACATTTAATCATATAAGTAGAATACTCTATAAACGCCATTAATGCTTCACTCTTTATAGGGATATATTTACATCCTAATACTTCAATCCCTTGTGGTAATTCTTCGTTTATTGTTTTTTTAAACCATTCTAAATCTATTTGTTCCTCTACTTCTATATCCATATATTCTCCATCACTAGATACTCCTAAAGCTAGAGCTGTAGCAAAAGAAATCTTTGGATGGGGATTAAATCCTTGAGAAAAAGATAAGGAAATCCTAGCCCTTCTTAAAGCTCTTTCCATAAGTCTTAATAAATCCAAATGAGAAATAAAAATCATCCATTCTTTTTTTGTAAATCGAATTCTAATTTTATACATTACATACACCCCCTAGACTTCCTTTATTGATTCCACAGGCACTACATCCTTTTCTACAATCAGGGGTTAATATGCCCTTGTGTGCCTTTTCATTTTCCTTTTTTAAATATTCTTTACTCACACCTATATCAATAAAATCCCACGGAAAAATTTCATCGTAACTTCTTTGTCTATTTGCATAAAAATGAGGATCTATATGACAATCTTCAAAAGCTTGCATCCATTTTTCATAATCAAAATGATCTCCCCAACCATCAAACTTACATCCTAATTCCCAAGCTTTCATTAAAACCTTTCCTACTTTTCTATCTCCTCTTGCAAACACTCCTTCTAAAAAGCTTGTTTTTGTATCATGATAATTGTATTTTATGTTTTTATGTCTTAATTTTTCTTTCAAATAGTATTGCTTTTCTTTTAAAGTTTCAATAGAGTCTTGTCCATGCCACTGAAAAGGAGTACATGCCTTTGGAACAAAAGAAGACGTACTAATAGTTACTTTAAGTCCCTTTCCTCTTTTCTCTTTTGGAGTATCATAATAAAGATTTACTACTTTATAGGCTAAATCCACAATTCCATCTAAATCTTCATAGGTTTCTGTAGGAAGACCAATCATAAAATAAAGCTTTATGCTATTCCATCCAAGAGAAAAAGCATCTTTCATAGCATCTATTAAATCTTTTTCTGTAATCCCTTTATTAATAACATCTCTAAGCCTTTGAGTTCCTGCCTCTGGTGCAAAAGTAAGTCCTGTTTTTCTAACCTTTTGTATTTGCTCAATGACTTCTAGTGGGAATTTATCTAGTCTTAAAGATGGCAAAGACAATCCTATTTTGTCTTTTTCATTTTCTTTCATCAAATGCTCAATAAGTGGTTCAATTTGAGAATAATCACTTGTACTTAAAGATGATAAAGATAATTCTTCATATCCTGTATTTTCTAAAAGTTTTTTTGCTAAAGTCTTTACTTTCTCTATACTTCTTTCTCTTACAGGTCTATAGATCATTCCTGCTTGACAAAATCTACAGCCTCTTGTACATCCCCTAAAAATCTCTACCATTGCTCTATTATGAACAATATCTGTAAAGGGTACAATCACCTCTTGTGGGTAATAAATATCATCTAAATTGTTTATAATTCTTTTTGTTATTTTTTTAGGATATGTTTCACTTTTAGGTATAAATTCTTTGATAGTACCATCTTCATGATAAACTACATCATAAAATTTAGGAACATATACACCTTTGATATCTGCAATTTCTTCTAAAAATTCTTCTTTAGAAGCTTTTCTTTTTTTCCACTCTTTATATTTTGCTAGTATTTCAAGATTTACTTCTTCTCCTTCTCCTAACACAAAAAAATCTATAATCTCTGCCAAAGGCTCTGGATTATAAGCACAAGGTCCTCCTGCCATAATAAAAGGATAATCTTTTTTTCTATCTTCACTTTTAATAGGAATATGTCCTAGATCTAATATATTTAATATATTGCTATAACTTAGCTCATATTGAAGAGTAAAGGCGATCATATCTAAATCTTTAATAGGACTATGACTTTCTAATGTAAATAGTGGAATGTTTTCTTTTCTTAAAAGATTCTCTAAATCCATCCATGGTGCAAATATTCTCTCACAAAAAATATCTTTTTGTTTATTTTTTAGATTATATAAAATATGCATACCTAAATGAGACATACCTACCTCATAAACATCTGGAAAAGAAAATCCAAATCTTATGGAAACATCCTCTAATGATTTGTTCACAGAGTTTATTTCTTGTCCTATATATCTTGCTGGTTTTTCTACTTGTAAAAGTAATTCCTGAAGCTTTGGTCTGTTCATCTTTTTCCTCCTAAAAATATCTTCTCTTTTGTATTATCTCTACTTTTATATTCTTTGATACTCAATGTTTTTGTATTACTATTCTACCATTTTACTTATTTATTAACAACTTTTCTAGTGTTGTATTTACACCGTATTTTATCATTCCTTCAAACAAATCATTTTCTGTTAGCATACCCATCATATTGCATTTTTCATCCATTACAATAATCATATAATACTTTCTTGGAATAAACTGATTTAGTACTTCTTGAATAGAAGTATTTTTTAAAGCCGTCAAATGTTTTGTATGTAACATGCCCCTTTGAAGAAGGTGTTGTTTCTTTAGACTAATTTCTTTCATAAAAATAAAAGCTGCCATCTTATATTCTTTACATGCAGCAATATACAAAAAAATAGCTAAACAAGATAAATAAATATGAAATGGATTAGACCTATATAATAAAATCCCTATCATAAAAAGTATAACACTTATACTCTTAGATAAAATAGCTACCAATTTAGTAGCTTTTTTGATTCCTATAAAATAAGCACAATAAGCTCTTATAATCCTTCCTCCATCTAATGGCAATATAGGAATTAAATTGAATATCCCAATTATAAAATTCGATAAAATAAAAAAAACAAATAATTCATGGGTATACATTCCTGCATTGTATAATTCATACCCTAATAAAGCCATTACTAAATTAAAAAGTGGTCCTGCTGCTGCAATAAATATTTCATGAGATGGATGTATAGCTACCTCTCCTACTACTTTCGCCACTCCTCCAAAGGGAAAAAGCTCAATGCTACTAAGTTGATACCCAAATTTTTTTGCAGCTATCATATGAGCACCTTCATGTAATAGCACAATAAATAAAGATATTATTAAATTTTTTATATATCCCAATAAAAAAAATATCAAAAAAACAATAGATAATAAAGGATTCATCTCAATATCTATTCCCAATATTTTTACAATCCTCATTCATATACCACCTTGCTAAAGCATTTTTTTGTCAAATGAGATGTAATTAGTTGGATCTACTACTTTTCCATCTACCCAAAGTTCAAAATGTAAATAGGTATTTTCTTCTTTTGGTTTATGAATGACTGCAATAGACTCTCCCTTTTGTATCTTCTGTCCTTTTTTGGCATAAACATCTGAACAATTGCCATACAAAGAAAATATATTTGTATTATGTTTTACTTTTATATACTTTCCTAAGCTATCTCCTTCTCCAACCTCTACTACTTCTCCGTCTCCTATACATACAATTTCTTTTTTCTCCTTAACCTGTATATCTACTCCTCTTTGAAATGTCTTTGTATGTAAAAGGGGTTCTGTATTTTCTCCATAATTAGAAATAATATCGCCCTCCATAGGAACTACAAAATTATACTTTGAATTTTCACTCTTAGAAAAATGATCAAAAACATTTACTACTTTGTCTGGTACTTTAGGTATTTCTTTTGCATATCTTAAAACTTTTTTTGCTGTATTTTTCATATTCATCTCATGGTTAAGAGAAGTTTTAATCACACCTGTGACTTTATTTGTAATAGGTGTATTCATATGCTTAACACATATAACCAGTAATACAATAATGATAGACAATATTGTTTTTTTAAACATCTTACTATAAAATTCTTTCTGTCGGTCTTTTGGTTTCATATAAGGCATACTCTTTTGTCTATTGACATTCATTGGATCATATAATGGTTTCATAATTCCCCTCCTTATGTTGATGCTACTATCATTGTATTGTTAAAAAGGAGGAAATATTACACAAATTAAAAGGGCTAAAGCTTTCACTTTAGTCCTTTAATTGAAATTTTTCATTGGTAATATTAAATTTTTCCTTTAATCCAGATGATACATATACCCCTTTGTCTTGTGTAATCAATATACATTCTACATTTTCTAGGCTTTCTATAAGCTTCATTCCCTCATCTACTCCTAATATATAGGTTGCTGTAGATAGTGCATCTGCATCCATAGATTGATCTGTAACAATAGTTGCACTAATAATCCCATTTTCTGCTGGATATCCTTTATAAGGATCTATAATATGATGGTATCTTTGATTATTCTGAATAAAAAATCTTTCATAATTTCCTGATGTTACAACAGCTTGATTCGATATTTCCAAAGTCCCCATATGAGTACCTGTTTTTTGTAGTGGATCCTGTATTCCAATCTTCCAATGAGATCCATCTAGTTTGTTCCCTACTGCATATATATTTCCACCTAAATTAATTAGGGCATGTTCTATTTTTTCTTTTTTTAATATTTTATATACTTCATCTGCTGCATACCCTTTTGCAATTCCTCCTAAATCAATACGCATACCCTTTTTCTCTAATTTAAAATATTTCTCATCTTTTTGTTTTATCAGGTGATAATCTACATATTGTAATGCATTTTCTATTTCTTCCTGAGAAGGAATTCTTTCTCTATCTGTTCCAATTCCCCATAGCTCCACCAATTTACCGGTTGTAGGATCAAAAGCTCCTTTAGATAATTCTCCATAAATTAGGGATTTTTTTAAAACTTCGCTTGTATCTTGACTTACCTTTATAAAATTTTCTCCTGATGCATGATTAATCTTATTAATTTCACTATCTTCTAAATTGATACTCATTTTCTTTTCTATTTCTTGAATTCTATCAAAACATTTTTTTATGATTTGTCTACCCTGCTGTTCGTCATCTGTCCAAATGGTAATCTTTAAATAGGTTCCAAGCATATAACTAGAATCTTCAACTGGTTTTATTTCTTTACTACATCCTGATAAAAAAATTAAAAGAATAAAAATATATAAAGTCCATATAGAAATTTTTTTTCCCATTTTCTTCACTCCATATTTTACATCCAAAATTTTTGAACTCCTAATACAATTGTATTGGGAGTTACAAACGTTAGTAATCATATTTTTTAATAATTTCTCTCCAATGAAACTCTCCTCTTTCCATAGCTCGAAGAAGTATTTCTGCTGTTGCAATATTCGTTGCTACTGGAATTTTATAAACATCACATAATCTTAATAAAGCTAATATATCTGGCTCATGAGGTTGAGCAGTAAGGGGATCTCTCAAAAAAATTACTAAATCCACTTTATTTTGAGCAATCTCAGCTCCTACCTGTTGATCTCCTCCCAAAGGTCCTGATTGAAACTTTGTAACATTTAGTCCTGTAGCCTCTTCAATTTTTTTCCCTGTAGTACCTGTAGCAATTAAATCATACTTTTTTAAAGTATCTTGATAGGCTATCGTAAAATTGACTATACTTTCCTTTTTCTTGTCATGTGCAACTAATGCAATTTTCATGTTTATCTTCTCCTCACCCATTTTAAAAATTTATTTTTTGTCTTCTCATGCCTATATTTAAGACAATTCCAATTGCAATCATATTTGTCATCAGAGAACTTCCTCCATAGCTTAGAAAAGGAAGAGTTACTCCTGTAACAGGCATCACTCCCATAGTCATTCCAATATTTTCAAAAATCTGAAAAGCAAACATAGATGTAATTCCTACAGCAATCAAACATCCATATAAATCTTTTGCATTTTTTGCAATTTTAATCATTTTATATAAAAATAAAAAATAAAGAACAAGAATAATAAATCCACCTATAAATCCAAACTCTTCTCCTAATACTGCAAAAATAAAATCTGATTCTTGTACAGGTAAAAAATTATAATTATTTTGGGTTCCTTGATATAACCCTTTTCCTAATAGTTGTCCTGATCCAATAGCTATTTTTGACTGCATAACATGATAATTTCCTGGAAGACTTAGATCAGAAGGATTTAAATAAGCATCAATTCTAACTCTTTGATGTGGAGCCATTAGCTTGTACACCAGAGGTAGAGAAACAGCTCCAGCAAATATGCCCTTCCCAATTAACTTGGAATCTAGTCCTGATACAAATATCATTCCAAATATAATAACCATAAAAACAAGTGCATTTCCAAGATCTGGCTCTTTCAAAACAAGTAAAACAGGTAAAGCTGCATATGCTCCTATTGGAAGTAGATCTTTTATCGTATCTAACCTATTTTGCTTATCTTCTAAAAATTTTGCAAAAGAAAGAATAAACCCTATCTTTACGATTTCAGAAGGTTGTATATCAATAGGTCCTAAGTTGATCCAGCTTCTTGCTCCAAACTGCTCTTTTCCGATTCCAGGTATATATACTAATAAAAGCAGCAATATACAAGCAACATAAATATGTTTTTGAAAATTTGCAAAAGTATTATAGTCAATAAATAAGATAAACACCACTGCAATTATACCTAAAAAGAAAGCAATAGCTTGTATTTGTACTTTTCTAGTTATACCATTTTGTGTAATATGGGTTGCACTACTAATCATCATTAAACTGATACAAAATAACACCACAACCAAAATAATAACTCCTACATCAATATGTTTGATTAATTTTTTATCTATCATTGTACACCTCTTTTAATATACTTCATTATGATTATAACATATTCATCTTTTTTTACTCAATATAAATCTAATTTTATGACGAATATTGTAATAGTAAATCTGAATTTCTAAATTCATTTAAAATTTATATAATTTCGCAAATAATAAAAAAGTCTTTCATTGAAAATTTCTCAATGTAGACTTTTTTATTATTTATTTTGTCTTCATTTTTTTTATAGGAATATTTGCAATGAGTGCAGGAATCATTGCATTGTCTATACTTCTTTTTGTCTTTGTAATTTTTATATCCAGCCCTGCTTCATCAATTTCTATATAATCAGATATGACATTTAATATATCTCCTTTTATCATTTCTAAAAAATGAGGAGAACAATGTGTTCGGTCATGTACTAATACTAATTTTAATCTTTCTTTTGCAACATTTTTGCTGGAAGAGCTATCTCTACTAAACAGCTTAAAAACGTCCATTCTTTTCTCTCCCCCTTCTTATTTCATTCCAAATAGCTTTCTTAGTTTTGACAAGAAAGTTTCTTGTCCTTCCAGTTCAAGAAATGGAATCTCTTCTCCTAAAATACGTTTTGTAATATTTCTATAGGCTTGTCCTGCCATGGTACTAGAATCTGTTACAGCAGGTTCCCCTTTATTTGTAGATATGACAATATACTCATCATCAGGGACAACACCTAAAAGATCAATAGCTAATATGTCAATCATATCCTCAATATTCATCATATCTCCCTTTTTTACCATATCAATTCTTAGTCTGTTAATTACCAATTGAGGATTTCTTAATTCAGCTGCTTCTAACAATCCTATGATTCTATCTGCATCTCTTACAGCTGATATTTCAGGAGTAGTAACCACCAACGCTCTATCTGCCCCTGCAATAGCATTTTTAAATCCTTGCTCAATTCCTGCAGGACAATCTACTATAACAAAATCAAAAATTTCTTTTAATTCATTACAAAGATTTTGCATTTGTTCAGGCTTAAGAGCCGTTTTATCTTTTGTTTGGGCAGCAGGAAGTAGAAATAATCCATCGTATCTTTTATCTTTAATAAGTGCTTGCCTTAACCTACATACACCCTCTACTACATCTACAATATCATATACAATTCTATTTTCAAGTCCCATTACTACATCTAAATTTCTAAGACCAATATCTGCATCTACAACGACTACTTTTTTACCTTCCAAAACTAGTCCTGTTCCCAGATTGGCAGTGGTAGTAGTTTTTCCAACTCCACCTTTTCCTGATGTTATAACAATTACTTCACCCATTTTCATTCCCTCCATCATTTACATTAATCAGTTCTTACTTATTTGGTAAATAAGGTTCAATGACAACACTACCATTTTTAATCATTGCCAGTTCAGGACCCATAGGCTTTACTGTCTCATGATCTGGTGATCTTGCAATTTTTTTAGAAATTCTTAATTGTGTTGGTTGTAAACTATATGCTGCAACAAAAGCCCTTTCATTTCCACTAACACCTGCATGGGCTACTCCTCTTAAAGATCCCATAACCATAATATTTCCTTCTGCTATAATTTCTGCCCCTGGATTGACATCTCCAATAATGACTAGATTCCCTGAAAATTTAATTCTTTGTCCTGAACGAATGGTCGCACGAATAAATTTTGTATTTCCTTCCTCTATTCCTTCAAAGACTTTTTTTGGTGTCTTTATATTTTTAATATTTGTTTTTTCTTTCTCTGATACAATCATTCCAAATCTTGAATGAATGATTTCTTTTATTTCTTTTTTTTCATCGTCTGTCAAAATTTTTCCTTGAATACTAATAACTTTAGCACCTTTAAAAAATTTTTTGGCAGATTCAAGCTTTTTAATTAATTGATCTCTTACTTTCACATAATCTGCATCCTTTTTAAAATAAATAATAATTCCATCTTTACTTCCTTTGAATGCAACATAATTTCCTTCGTACATCCAGTGACTACCTCCAAATTCGTGCAAGTAAATCTATAACATGAATAAGTAATTCTTCAAAATCTATTCAAATCCTCTTTTTTTGTTAAAAAATACACTTACTAATTTGTAAGTGTATTCCCTAACTGAATTTTGTCATATTCTTCTGAATTCAGTCCAAAATATTCTGCAATAATCTCTCTTGCTATAGGAGAAGCATATCCTCCATGTCCCCCTTGAAAAATAAGAGAAACTACTGCAATTTGAGGATGATCACTAGGCGCATAGGATACAAACCATGCAAAGTTATCATAATCGGGTTTATATTGATCTAGTACTGCATCTGTAATACGACCATTGCTTAAATCCTTAATAGCTTTTCTCATGGCCATTCCTTCGTTTTTATATGTTTTCATATATTCTTTTGTTTTTTGCTGAATCGCACTTCTAGAAATTCCTGGAGCAATACGTCCCATATATTTTTCTAAATATGCCACTTCATCCTTTGGCTGAATCTTTCCTGATTTTTCAGCTGTTCCTGTTTTTGCAGATACCTTAATAGGAAATCTTAAAAATGTTTTACTACCCGTCCCTTGCTCCTCTTGTGTTACTCTATCCATTCCAATTTTTACATGCTTTAAGTTCTCAGAATCTTTAAGAGGTACCTTTTCTCTTTTATGCTCTATTTTTTCATCCGTTTCACTACTTCCTACTTTATTTACAAGATGAACTTCATTTTTATATCCTCCATTAGAAAGGGTTGCAATATAATTCGCAATCTGTAAAGGGGTATAAGCATGTTGTCCTTGTCCAATAGCTAAGTTAAAAGTATCTCCTTTTGTCCATTTTGCTTGAATATAATAATTAAATTTTGCTAAATCTGCCAAAGGTTCTACTTGATCTTTTTTTACATCTAATTTACCAATTCTATGGATAAGCTCTCCTCTAGATGGATTTTCATCTGTCCAATCTACAATTTTTTGAATTTGTTCCTCTAGCTTTTTCTCATCTTTTAATATAGTTTCTTCAAAATATTTTCTAGCATGAGATGCAACATCTCTCTTTAAAAGAATTTTAGTATTGGCTAGTTTTTGTTGAGGATTTGGAAGGCCATAAGCACTTTCACTAATTTCAATACCTGTAGACTGACCGAGCCCAAACATTTTGGCATATTCTAAAATTTTGTCTGCTCCCATATTAATACCTAAAGACTTATTTTTATAATGATCCCATCCTGTGGATACATTATAAAAATAATAGTTACAAGAAACCTCTAAAGCTTTATAAAGATCTACTGGTCCATGTTTTCTATGATAGCCATTCCATAACCAACATCCAAAGCTTCTTCCCCCTAATTTTATATAACCATCATCATATAACTGTAAATGTGGATCTAGTCCTTGTTCTATAGCAGCTAACCCTGTCATCATTTTAAAAATAGATCCAGGCTGTACTGCTGTTTTAGTAGCCACATTATAAAGAGGAAGAGGCGATAGTGGATCTCTTGGATTTTCATCTTGTACTAATTTCCATGCTTCTGAGGATATACCCGTTGCAAATAAATTAGGATCAAAGGATGGATAATTTGCAAGAGCTAATACTTCACCAGTATTTACATCTAGCGCTACTACTGCACCTGAAGTAGCATTTGGAAAGGCGCTATATTTGTAGTCACCCCACTCACTCTTAAAACTTCCTCCTACTTGAATTTGTTTTAATGCGTGTTCTAGGGCATCCTCTGCTATCTTTTGAAGCTTTGCATCAATAGATAGATACAAAGTTTCTCCTTTTTGAGGCTTTTGTTCTCTTAATACATTTACAAGTCTTCCAATTACATCTACTTCTACATATTTTGCTCCATCTTTTCCTTTTAGTTTTTCTTCATATACTCTTTCTAATCCATCTTTTCCTATGAGTGAATTTGGAGTATATCCTTTGGCTGCTGTAAATGTTTTTTGTTCCTGATCAGAAATTTTCCCTAAATATCCTAAAATATGAGATGCTAAATTCCCATTAGGATAGTACCTAATAGGATCTACTTCCACATTTACACCTGGAAGATCCATACTTGATTCTTCTATGGTCGAGACTGTTTTAGCCGAAACATTTAATGCGATTTTTACAGGTTGATATTGCCTGTATCCTTGTTCCTTTAATTCATGTCTAATGACTAATATCTTTCTAACATCTTCATCAGAATATTCGTCTTTTATTTTAAACTTTTCTTTTAAAGCCACAAAAGCATCTTTTGCATTCATATTTTCTTTTAAATTATATTTTTGTAGAAAATTCTCTTTTTTCATTTCTGGTATAAATTTCATAGTTTTTACAGAAATTGGAGGATATACATTATGTGATGTTTGCATTTCAGTTTGAGCTTCATAATCATTTAAGTTTTTATTAATTCCTAATTGTTGTCTTAACAAGCTAAAAGCATCCTTTGCATCCTTTACCCCTGTTAATCCTTGAGAAGTAAGCCACTCCTGTATTTCCTTGTCAAATGTATAAGAAAATTTACCATTTTCTAGAATAATAGGAAAATTATCTTGGTATTTTTCACTATTCTCGATAAAAATATTCAGAAGTTTTATGGCTACTTTATTAATTTTTTCATCAATGAGCTCATTTTTCATGATTTGAACTGTAAAGCTTGGCTCACTAGTAGCCAATAATCTTCCATATCGATCTCTTATATCTCCTCTCGGAGCAGAAATAGGAATTTTTTTAATTCGAATATTTTCTGCCATTTTTTTATATTTTTCTCCCTGTACAACTGTAAGAGTAAATAGTCTAATAATTAGAATAAATATAAATATGGTAAAAAATAAAATTACTTGATTATGTCTATCTTTTAATTTTTCTATCATTTCATCACCTTATCTTCGCCTTCATATAAGGATATTGAGTAATTTTATAGATCCATCTATAAATAAAAATAGATACTATACTATTATAAATCATCTCTATCAACACAACTTTTCTAAAAATAAAAACAAAATCAAAAGTATGCTTTGTAAGATACATAATCACATAATACAACAAATGATAGGAAACAGTCCCTGCAATAGTAAATAAAACAGGTGTAATATGATTATCTTTATATATATTTTTTTCAAAAATACCAATATTGTATCCCACTAACATATAAACTAAAGCATTAGCTCCAATCATACTTCCCAATAAAATGTCTTGAAGCATTCCTGCAAAGAATCCAATTGTAGCACCTTTCTTTTTTCCCCATAAAATAGAAAATACTACTACAATAATCAATGTAGTATTGGGTATAATATCTAAAAGCCTAAAATGTTGTAGCCAGGTAGATTGTATGAAAAAATTAACAATCATAATCATAAAAACTGTAAACAGTTTCATTTCAATAACCCCTCTAATCTCATTATGGCATAATAATAAATACTTTATCAATTTTTTTAAAATTTACTTCTGGTTCTACCAAAATAGTTTTTAAAAGCTCATTTTCCTTTTTTACTACTTTTTTAATTTGTCCAATAGGAATCCCTTTTTCATATGTGCTCAGTCCTGAAGTAATTAATTTATCTCCTACTAGTACTTCTGCTTGAGGATCAATTAAATATCCTGTAAGGTCTCCTTGTGCACTTCCTCTAAATTCTCCTTCTTGTATACTTCCCCTCACCACTCCAATATATTGACTATTCCTAAGAACCTGAAAACTTACAGAGCTTTTATTATCCACAATCGTAATCACCTTGGACCAATTATCTCCCACTTCAAAAACTCTTCCAATTAATCCTTCCCCATTCATAACCGTACTTCCTTTTACAACTCCTTGATTGGAACCTACATCAATAGTAAACATATTAAACCAATTTCCTAAATCCTTTCCTGTTACACTAGCAGATATATAGTTATATTTTGCATGCTCTGTTGCATAATTAAGTGCTTTTTGAAGAGTTTTTAGTTCATCCAATTCATCTTTTGTAAGAGATAATTGAATCACCTTTTGATTGAGCTTTTCTACTTCTTTTTTTAATTCTTTATTTTCTTTTGAAATTTCTCTAAAAGAAAATAAAGAATTCACTCCATCTCCAATTGCTCTTCCAGTACCATAAAAGATTTTTTGAATAGGTGTAATAATTTTTCCAATCATATTCTCAGGTGAAGATACTCTTTCTCTTCCTCCTAATGTTATGCCTATTATAATAATGAGAATGATAGTAACAAGTGTTACTATCATTATAGCTCCCCTTTTTATCCAATTACCCATAAATATTCACCACTTTATCTATGTCTTTTGGAAGAAATTAATACTCTTTTTAAAGTTTCAATTTCCTCAATGGTTTTTCCTGTTCCTAAAGCCACACAATCTAGCGCTTCTTCTGCAATATGAACAGGCATGCCTGTTTCTTTACGAACAAGCTTATCAAATCCATCTAGCATAGCTCCACCACCTGTAAGCATAATTCCTAATTCCATAATATCTGATGCTAATTCTGGTGGAGTCTTTTCAAGTGTATATTTAATTGCCTCAATAATTGCATTAATCGGCTCATGTAGTGCTTCTAAAATTTCAGTAGAAGATATAGTAAGGGTTTTTGGAAGACCAGAAACTAAATCTCTTCCTCTAATAGACATTTTATCTTCTTTTAATTTGGGAAAGGCTGATCCTACTGTTACTTTTATTTCTTCAGCTGTTCTTTCTCCAATCATTAAGCTATATTCTTTTTTGATATACTGTACAATGGATTCATCAAACTCATCTCCACCAATTCTTACAGATCTACTAGTTACAATTCCTCCTAGTGAAATAATAGCAATCTCTGTAGTTCCTCCTCCAATATCTACTACCATACTTCCTGTAGGCTCCTCAACTGGAAGTCCTGCTCCAATAGCAGCAGCCATTGGTTCTTCGATTAAATAAGCTTCTCTTGCCCCTGCTTGAATTGCTGCTTCTTCCACAGATCTTCTTTCTACTTCCGTTACTCCTGATGGAACTCCTACTACTACTCTAGGTGCAAATAAAAGAGATTTTTTAGGATATGCTCTTTTAATAAAGTATTTTAGCATACTTTGCGTAATATCAAAATCAGCAATTACACCATCTTTTAGTGGTCTAATTGCAATGATATTTCCTGGAGTTCTTCCTATCATTTGTTTTGCCTCTTGTCCCACAGCTAAAACTTCCTTTGTATCTTCTTGTATAGCAACTACAGAAGGTTCTCTTACTACGATTCCTCTTCCTCTTACATATACAAGTGTATTTGCTGTTCCTAGATCTATTCCCATATCCTTTGAAAAGAAATTAAACATTGCCATACATACTGCTCCTCCCTATAATGCTTTATATCATATTACTTTCTTTTAAACTTATATATTTTCCATCTCCAATAATGATATGATCTAAAATGTAAATACCTATAATTTTTCCTGCTTCTATCAATCTTTTTGTAACATTTATATCTTCACTGCTAGGTTTTGGATTTCCACTAGGATGATTGTGAACTAATATAATAGATGCAACACTTTTTTTTATGGCATTTACAAATACTTCCCTTGGATGAACTAATGAACTATTCAAACTTCCTATAGAGATATTGTCTATACTCAATATTTCATTTTTCGTATTCAAAAGAATCGTTTTAAAATATTCTTTTTTATAATATCTCATCTCTTCCATTAGTATATTTGAAACATCCTTTGGCGATGTGATACTATATTTTTCTTTCGAACTACTCAAGGCAAGCCTTTTTCCAAGTTCAATAGAAGAAAGTATTTGACATGCTTTTGCTATACCTATTCCTTTAATATTACTTAATTCTTCTACAGTACAATTTGTTAGGTATCTTAACCCTTCTTGATCTATAGATAATACCTTCTGGGCTAAATCAAGAGCAGACAAATCCTTTGTACCGGTTCGAATTAAAATAGCCAAAAGTTCTGCATTGGATAAACATTCTACTCCCCATTTTAATAATTTTTCTCTAGGGCGTTCAGTCTTCGCCATTTCCCTAATGGAAATATGCGCATCCATACTCAATCACATCCTACATAAGATCTACGTGAAAATATGTGCTTAATATACTTTGAAGCTTTCCTATTGGAAGCCCTACTACATTAAAATAATCTCCTTCAATCCATTCTATCAATACAGAGCCTTTGCCTTGTATAGCATAAGCCCCTGCCTTATCCCATACTTCTCCTGTATCAATATACCTTTTAATCAACCCATCTGTCAACTCTTTCATTTTCACTTTTGTTTGATCATAGCTTACAAATTTATTATAAGTATGTGCTTGTATAACTGCAATACCTGTAATCACAAAATGTATATTATTTTGTAATTTTTTTAACATACAAAAGGCATCATCATAGTTTTTTGGTTTTCCTAATATATGATTCTTTACTACAATAGTATCTGCAGCAATAACAATATCTCCTGCTTCACACTCTTTTGAAACCTCTATAGCTTTTTCAAAAGCTAAAGTCATAGCTACTTGTTTTGGTGTATCTCCTGCATAGATCTTTTCCTCTATTGATGATGTTTTTACCTCAAAAGGAATGTCAAACCTACTAAGAATGTCTTTTCTTCTAGGAGAAGATGAAGCCAATATGATTTTACTCAATATTTCCACCTACTATCTTTAAAATGAAAAATATACAATGAAATATACCTACAATTTTTTTATTTGATAGTTATTATTTCCTAAAATGTTTTTTAAATGATTTGAAATATATTTAGAACTAAGACCTATAAAATATCCAGTAAATAAACTCATAAGCATCATAAGTGGTAAATAGGTAAATATGAGTGTATTATGAATCATAAAACTTGCCACACTAAGTTGCGCAATATTATGACCTAATGCTCCAAATATACTCACACCAATTAAACTAAATTGTTTAGAAAAAAACTTATAAACCACCCACATAATCATTGTACTCACAATAGCTCCTGCTAAGCTGTAAAAAAGACCTGTCACTGCCCCTGTACCTAATGTTGCTAAAATACTTCTTAGTATTCCTACAATCAGGCCATACTTTAGTCCAAATACAATTAAAGCGACTAGATTTACAATATTTGCAAGCCCTAGCTTTGCTCCTGGAACTCCTGAAATAGGTAATGGTATAAAAGATTCTAAAATATTTAAAGCAATCCCAATAGTAGTAATCAGTGATAAATATAAGATCTTCTTTGTCTTCATTATAAAGTCCTTTCCTTAATAACTAATTCCATCTATTTCTGATTGTTCTTTAGATACTACTTTAATAGATATTCTATTGGGTAAACATATGCTTGTTTGATTACTCTTTGTAATTTTTCCCATTTTTATACATAATTGATCTTTGCAATCAGATTCTATAAACCTTGCCCCGTCTTGATCCACTTCAATGACACTATTTCCATAAGATGTATGAATATGAAATGTTTGAGTTTTGCCATTAGCATCTAGGGCAATTTTTTTATATTCTTTTCCCTCTACTTCAATAATGACATATAACTGTCCCTCATGAATTGTTAAAGATTTTACCCAAAACATCCCTCCAAAAGCAAAAAAAATAACCAAAATTATCAAAACTTTATCCCATTTTGTCATTTTATCATCTCTCGCTATTTATATTTTAGGGTTTATACATTAATATTATACTTTTACATAAATTTACACATATTGACCCATTATTCAATATAGTTTAAGTTTAACATTTTGGTAATCCCTTTACAAGTAGCAAATATATATTGAAAAAGAACAAAATTTTCCTTGAAATAAAAGAACATGCCAAAAGGCATGCTCTTTTATTTCATAACAATTGTTTTCTTAGGACATTTTTCTGCACAGGCACCACAACCGATACATTTATCTTCTAATACTTTATGCACTTGTTTTAACTCACCTTCAATTGCATCTACTGGACATTGTTTTGCACAAATGGTACATCCTATACAATTTTCAGCAACAATCTCAGCTTTTTTTCTTTGTTCAAAGTTTGCATATATAGCTCCTGTTGGACATTTTTCAGCACAAATCATACAATTTTTACATTTAGAATAATCAATCTTTGCAAGATTATTTTCAAATGTAATGGCTTCAAAAGGACAAGATCTTACACAAAGTTGACAACCAATACATCCTACAGAACAATTATCTTTTACTGATTTACCTCTCTCTTTATTGTTACAATCTACTACTACATTTTGTTCATAAGGTACTAAATCAATTACATTTTTAGGACATGCTTCTATACATTTTCCACATGAAGTACATTTTTCTGGGTCTACTTTTGCTACTCCATCTTTTGTAACATGAATCGCATCAAAAGGACATACGGTTACACAAGTTCCTAGTCCTAAACATCCATAAGCACAGCTTTTACTTCCACCGCTCACCATTGCCGCTGCCTTACAGTCTTTAATTCCTGAGTAATCAAATTTTTCTTTACAGTTTGCATGAGTACCATTACAAATCACTCTAGCTACTTTTTTTACATTATCTCCTGCAGACACTCCCATGATTTCTGCAATTTTAGCAGCACATTCACTTCCTCCAACAGGACAACCATTTACAGGTGCTTTTCCTTCAACGATAGCGCTTGCAAGTCCTCCACATCCTGGGTATCCACATCCTCCACAGTTTGCTCCTGGAAGTGCTTCTCCAATTGCAGTGATTCTAGGATCTACTTCTACAGCAAATTTTTGAGAAGCATATGCAAGTCCTGCTCCGAACACTAGACCCATTCCGCCTAAACTGACTACTGGGCCTACTAATGTTGAAATATCCATATTTTTTCCCTCCTTATACAAGTCCTGCGAAACCTAAAAAGGCAATAGACATCAAGCTTGCAGTAATTAATGCAATTGGAAAACCTTTAAATAGTTCAGGTACATCTGAAATCTCAAGTTTTTCTCTGATTCCTGCAAATAAAATGATTGCAAGAGAAAATCCAATTGCAGCTCCAACACCATTTACAATCGTTTCAATTAAATTATAATCAGATTGAATATTTAAAATTGCAACCCCAAGTACAGCACAGTTTGTAGTAATCAGTGGTAAATATACTCCTAGTGCTTGATATAGAGTAGGACTTACCTTTTGAATAACCATCTCTACAAATTGAACCAATGCCGCAATAACTAAAATAAAAGCTATTGTTTGTAAAAATTCTAATCCATAAGGAACCAATATAAACTTTTGAATAATCCATGTAACAATAGATGCAATGGTCATAACAAAAGTAACAGCCATTCCCATTCCTGTAGCAGTTTCAACTTGTTTGGATACTCCTAAAAATGGACAAATTCCTAAGAACTTGGAAAGTACAAAGTTGTTTACAAGTATACTGCTTACAAGTATAACAAATAATCCGCCTATAGACATATTCTTTCTCCTCCTTTAATTTTGATTTGCTTTCTTAGATTGAATAAATCTTAAAAGAACTAGTAATAAAGCTAATGCAAGGAACGCACCAGGAGGAAGAATCATAATTAAAGCTGGTTGATAAGAAGCTCCAAATATAGCATGCCCAAATATAGAACCTGCTCCTAATATTTCTCTTACACTTCCTAAAATAGTAAGGGATATAGTAAATCCAAGTCCCATACCAATACCATCTACAGCTGAAGCAATTACAGAGTTTTTAGAAGCAAAAGCTTCTGCTCTTCCTAAAATGATACAGTTAACAACAATTAATGGAATAAAAAGTCCTAATGAAGCATCTAATGCTGGAACAAAGGCTTTTAACATTAGACCTACTACTGTCACGAATGTCGCAATAACAACAACGAATGCTGGTATACGAATCTTACTAGGTATAACCTTTTTTAATAATGAAATTACAACGTTTGATCCTAATAATACAGCAGTTGTTGCAAGTCCCATTCCTACACCATTTTCAGCTGAAGTAGTAACAGCTAGTGTTGGACACATTCCTAACATTTGTATAAAAGTTGGATTTTCAAATAAAATCCCCGTCATAAATATTTTTCCTAAATTCATTTCGTCACCTCCAAAACTACTTTAATTTTTCATTAAATAATTTAATTGCACTATTTACACCTGTAGTTACTGCTCTTGATGTAATAGTAGCTCCTGAAATAGCCATAATTTCATTATCTTTAGGTGTTCCCGCCTTAATAACTTCTAAGTCACTTTCTGCACTTTTGTCATTATATTGATCTTTAAATTCTCCAGATGCTTTTGCACCAAGACCTGGAGTTTCTTGATGGCTTCCTATATTTACACCACTAATTACACTATCAGCAGTAATTCCTACCATCACTTCTACTTCTCCACCATATCCTTTTGGATTTGTTTTTACAGTGTATCCTACAACTTCTCCATCTTTCATTCCTTTATATACTTCTACAATATTTTCATATCCATTAAATTCACCTTGATCTACCATTTCAAAATCAGTAGCTGTAGGTAAAACAGTTTGACGAGCCTTTGTATTTGCCTCTTCCATTTGCTTTGCGATTGGCTCTTTTGTGATTTCATTGCTATAACCTAGTACTACAGCAGCCACAGCTGTAATGATTAATAAAATAATTCCTAATTTCATAATTTCTTTCATCTACTTCACCTCCCCAAATACTCTTGGGCTTGTGTATTTGTCAATCAATGGTGCAGCTACGTTCATTAAAAGAATAGAATAAGATACACCTTCTGGATATCCACCATATACTCTGATAACACTTGTTAATAGCCCACATCCTAATGCAAAGATTATTTGACCTTTAGGTGTTACAGGTGATGAAGCATAATCTGTTGCCATATAGATTGCTCCTAACATTAAACCACCTGCAAAGATTTGATAAATCATAAATTGTGCATCAAATCCTCCAAAAATAAATGTAAGAACCGCTACTGTAGCGATATAAATAACTGGAATCTTTGGAGTAATAACACCTCTATATACAAGATAAATTCCTCCAAGTATTAATAAAATAGCAGAAGTTTCTCCAATACATCCACCAACATTCCCAATAATTAAATCTGCTAATGATGGTAATGCTTCTTTTGCTTCTCCTCCTAAAATAGCTAGTGGAGTTGCTGTACTTACAGCATCAGTTCCTGGTTTTACCCAAGCTGTCATTTGTACTGGCCAAGAAGCTAAAAGCATGGCACGAGCAGCTAGTGCTGGGTTCATAAAGTTATGTCCTACCCCTCCAAATACTTGCTTTACAATAGCAATAGCAAATACTGAACCTATTGCTGGAAGCCACCAAGGGGCACTCGCTGGAATATTAAAAGCCAATAATAATCCTGTTACAACAGCACTCCAGTCATTAATAGTAACTGGTTTTTTACAAATTTTTTGGACAGCAGCTTCTGTTAACACAGCTGCAATGACAGCTGCTAAAATTACTTTTACTGCTCCCATTCTAAAAAAATATACACCTGCTAATGTTGCAGGCAACAATGCAATAACAACGTCTCTCATGATCTTATTTGTAGTCTCATTAGATCTAATATGAGGAGACGAAGATACAATAAGTCGATTCTCCATATTCCTATTCCCTCCCATTACTTACTCTTTTTCTTTTTGGCTACGATTTCTCGTTTGGCTACTCGAATGGATTGAAGTAGTGGTCTCTTTGATGGACAAATAAATGAACAAGAACCACATTCTATACAATCAAGAGCTCGATATTTCTCAGCTGTGTCATACATACCTTTTAGGGAATAAGCACTTACATATAATGGTTGTAAGAAAGCTGGACAAATATCTACACACTTGCCACACTTAATACATGATGTAGGTTCAGGAAGTCTTGCTTCCTCTGGACTGAGTACTAATATACCAGATGTTCCTTTGATTGCAGGAATCTCATCTGTATGTTGTGCAAGCCCCATCATAGGTCCTCCCATGATTAGTTTTCCTACAGTTCCATTGTATCCTCCACATTGTTCAATGATTTCTTTAAAAGGTGTACCTATTTTAATTAATAAATTTTTAGGTTCTTTAATACCTTTTCCTGTAATAGTTGCAATTCTTTCGATCAAAGGCATTCCAGTTTGAATTGCATTAGCAATTGCTGATGCAGTTCCTACGTTATTTACAATCACTCCCGCATCCATTGGAAGTCCTCCTGATGGAACTTCTCTTTGTGTACAGGCATAAATCAGTTGTTTTTCAGCTCCTTGAGGATATTTTGTTCTAAGACCCACAACCTCAATAGATGCCTCATCTTTTGCTGCATTTTTCATGCTTTCAATGGCATCAGGTTTATTATCTTCTATACCTATATACGCTTTAGAAACATTTGTAGCTTTCATCATTGCTTTTAATCCATAAATAATACTTTGTGGATTTTCTAACATCAATCTGTGGTCAGCTGTTAGATACGGTTCACACTCTGCACCATTTAAGACAATCGTGTCAATTTTCTTATCTGGTGGAGGAGATAGTTTTACATGAGTTGGGAAAGCTGCTCCTCCCATCCCTACAATACCTGCTTCTTTAATGATCTCTAAGATCTCTTTTCCAGATAAACTATCAATGTCTCCTTTTGGTATAACGCTTTCATGAACTTCATTTAAACCATCAGATTCAATAACAATACATTGTGCTTCTCCTGTGGGCGTAAGCATTTTTGTAATTTGTTTTACTTGACCTGATATACTACTGTGGATTGGTGCAGAAACAAAAGCTTTTGCTTCTCCTATTTTTTGTCCTACTTTTACATGGTCTCCAACCTTTACTAAAGCTTCACAAGGAGCCCCAATGTGTTGTTGAAGAGGGATCGCTACACGAGTTGGTTCGTTTGCTTTTTCTACTTTAATTCTTTCTGTTGCTTCCTTATAGTGAGGAGGATGTACCCCTCCTCTGAAGGATAAAAGATTCATTTATGTTCACCCCTTATTTCATAAAATTAATTTAAAATAATTTATAACCACAGGCAATGATGACTTAGCACGCTAATTATATATTAACTTCTATGTCTAAAAAAGTCAATGAAACTTCATAGTCATGTCTTTAATTTACAATTCACAAAATATACTTAAAAATTAGAATTTATTCACATTTATTTCACGCTTTTTCTTTTTACTTTTTTAAAAATCAAATCCTAATGTTTTTATTCAAATTTCTTCTAACTCTCATGAGCGGTCATAAATTTTAAATATTTGTATAAATTTTTTATAAAAACATTTTCCACCTCAAACAATGGATTGTCTTGATTTTTTAAAGCTTCTGTCAATTCTTTTGAAAAATCTTTTATCCTATTCATCCATTCATCATGCATCTTTTTTAAATCTTTAGAAATTTTCTCTTGGTTTGCTTTCTTTTCTATTTCATTTAAACTATCTATATCTACTTGAAATGATTGTATTTTTCCTGTATTTTTTTGTTCTTGTATTTTATTTCCAATACTCTTTAATATTTCTACAAATTTTTCATTTTCCTCTTTCAAAATCTGTATATACTTTTCATCGTCTTTGTGATACTGAATAATTTTATCAGGTATGCTTCTACTCCATACAAAAGTTTCTTCATAGTCTACCTTTATATTTTTCATAAAAACATCTGCACTATTTCGATCCGTCATTACTCCAGCAATGACTTTATATCCTTTTTCTTCCAATATAAAGCCAGGCATTTTTCTTTCATATAACTGATCTAACATATTCTGTGCATTTTCCTTGGTGGAAAAACTTCCTATTTGAACACTAAAGATATCAAGCCCCTTTAAACTCATTGTGTTTATTTGATTTGTAGAAGCTTGTTCTTCTTCTTTTTTTCCTTGTATTTTCTCTGGTTTGGCTTGTTTCACTATTCTTTTCTCCTGTACGTGATGATTAAAAAAAGAAGGTATGATAATATGCTGAGTCAACAAAAAACCAAATCCAATAGATAAAAAAATTAACAATCCTAAAGAAAAAACAATCCCTATTTTTTTTCCTTCATTCTCTTTTCTTATTCTATTTCTTTTTAGTCTCATTTCCCACTCCCCCTTTTAAAAAATATCTTCTATTTTCATTTGGATAGGATCATTTGGATATAAAATGTTAGATACTTGTACTCCTATGAGTCTAATCTTTTTTTCAAAACTAATTTTTTTTACAAGCATCATCTCACTTACTTGATACAGTTCTTCATATGTATTTGTATAATGAGGCAGTGTTTGACTTCTTGTAATAGAAGTAAAATCCTCATATTTTATTTTTAAAGTAATAGTTCTTACTGTTAATTTTTTGTTATTAAGTCTATCCTCTATTTGTTTACAATGATTTTTTATAAATTCTTTTAAAATTTTTAAATCTCTAGTATCCTTTTTTAAAGTGCTTTCTTCTCCTATTGATTTTGTTCTATTTTTATTTTCTACACTCCTATCATCTTTTCCTTTTGCATATTGAAATAATTCCAATCCTTTTTTTCCAAATTTTTTCTTCAATATTTGAGGATTATATCTTAAAATATCTTCTATATGATATAAACCTAATTTGTGTAGCTCTTTTTCTGTCTTAGGCCCCACTCCCCATAATTTTCTAATAGGTAAAGGCCCTAAAAATTTTTCTATTTCATCTTTTTTAATAATAGTAAAACCATTTGGTTTTTCATAATCAGATGCAAGTTTTGCTAAATATTTATTAATAGATATCCCTACCGAAGCTGTAATTCCTATTTCATCTTGTATTCTTTTTTTGATTTCCTGTCCAATGAATATAGGATCTCCTCCCGTTACATCTAAAAAAGCTTCGTCTATAGAAATAGGTTCAATAAATTCTGTATATTCTTCAAGAATATTATGAATATTTTGGGATACTTCTAAATATTTTTCCATTTTAACAGGCACAAAAATTAAGTGTGGACATAGTTTTTTAGCTTGCTTGGAAGGCATAGCAGACCTAACACCATATTTTCTAGCCTCATAAGAGGCTGTACAAACAACTCCTCTTTCTTTTGGATCTCCTCCTACTGCAATAGGCTTATTTCTATAATCCTTATGATCCCTTTGTTCTATAGATGCATAAAAAGCATCCATGTCAATATGAATAATGTCTCTTTCCATATTCATCCCTCACTAAATTGTTTTATCTTTTTCTAAATATATTGTATCAAATATCCGATATAGATAATAAGAAACCAACTTACACTTTTCTTATATCTTATAAAAATATCAAAAGGAGTCTTTACCATGAAAATTAATTCTGTTCAGTCCATATTTAATCAAAAATTGGCTGATATACAAAGTAGATTACCATCTGGTGTAAATTTAATCCATACTAATTCTTCTACTAATTTTGAAGATGTATTCAATAACCAAATAGAAGAAACTTCAAATTTAGATCATAAAAAATATGAAACAATTATAGAAACTGTAGCTAAAAAATATAATATAGACGCCAGTTTAATCAAGGCAGTGATTCATGCTGAATCATCTTTTAATCCATATGCCAAATCACAAGTAGGTGCACAAGGACTTATGCAACTTATGCCTGATACTGCAAAGGGTCTTGGAGTTTCTAATCCATGGGATCCTGTACAAAATATATATGGAGGAACCAAATACCTCAAGAATCTTTTAGATCAATATAATGGAAATACCTCCCTTGCTTTAGCAGCATACAATGCAGGTCCTTCCAATGTAGAAAAATATAATGGAATACCTCCCTTTAACGAGACACAAAATTATGTCAAAAAAGTTTTATCTCTTAAAAATATATATGAATAAAAACATCCTACTAAAATTAGTAGGATGTTTTTATATCCGCTTTTTTTATTTTAAAATTCTTCTAGCTGTAATATATCTATGTCTATAAAAAGAATCATCTAACCCCGATATAGTTACAGACCCTGCTTTTCCTGATGAAGCATGAATGAAATTTCCATTTCCTATGTATATTCCTACATGATTGATACTACCATTATCAGATGTATCAAAAAATACTAAATCTCCCCTTTGAAGTTCTTCTTTTGATACCTTTACTCCATTTGTAGCTTGACTTCTTGAATCCCTATCAATTTTAATGCCATTTTGTCTATATACATAAGATGTAAATCCAGAGCAATCAAATGCATTTGGTCCATTAGATCCATAAGAATATGGTTTTCCTCTTAAACTCATAGCTGTTTGAAGAAGCTTGTCCACTTGAACATTATGACTTCCTCTCGACACAACCGGCTCATTTTTTACTTCTCCCACATATTTGCTATAAACCCATCCAATTTGTCCATCTTCTGTTTGTACTGCATACCAATCTTGTTCAGTACTTTTTACTTCTACAAGTGTTCCTCCACTTAAAGTTCCTGATACCTCACAATCAGTAGAAGGCGCTACTCTTAAATTTACACCATTTCCTGTGATTTGCATTTTTGCTTTTACATAATCTTTATGAATCCAGCCCTCTTTATTATCAAAAGAAATTTGATACCAATCTCCTTTATCATTCATAATTTGAACATTATCTCCATTTTTTAAACTAATAATCTTTTGTGCATCTGTACTTGGCTGTTGTCTTACATTAACAGATGTCCCTGTAACCGTTCCTATTCCTTGTCCATAAGAAAAAGATCCCATTCCAAAAGTAAAAGCTCCTATCATCATAGTAACAGCTACAGGCTTGATCCATTTTATCATTTTTCGCCCCCCTATTGTTTATTATTTATAATTCTTATTGTTTGATGTTTACGAATTTAATTTGACTTTTACTATATTCTACATATTTTTTAGAAATCCTTCTTTTTTTAGAAAAAAATCGCAATAAAAAAACTACTCTTTAAGAGTAGTTATATGCTTATTGGTGCGAGAGACGGGACTTGAACCCGTACGCCATAAGACACACGCCCCTCAAACGTGCCTGTCTGCCGATTCCAGCACTCTCGCCTTTTTATAATTATATTACTTAGATAGTATAATCAACTTTTTATATATTGTCAATATTTTTTTAAAAAATTTCCAATTTCCCATGAGAACTACTTGCATTAACAAATTTTTATTATTTTTGTTGAATATACCAATTCTCAATATTGTTATAAATATTTGAATTTGTTGGTAAAATGTCTCCTTTTACTCGACCTCGTACAATAATAGAACTATTTTTAAAATACAAGCTCAAATAAGGTATTTCTTCTACAAATAGTTTTTGAAACTTTTCATATTTCTTTCTTCTTA
Organism: Inediibacterium massiliense; assembly: GCF_001282725.1. Lineage (NCBI taxonomy): Bacteria > Bacillati > Bacillota > Clostridia > Peptostreptococcales > Thermotaleaceae > Inediibacterium > Inediibacterium massiliense. Next base: position 1,448,488 of record NZ_LN876587.1, read on the forward strand.
ACGCTTCATCTTGTATTCCTGCCATTTCATTTAAAATCTGATCCATATTAGGGTTACTATATTGTATAAAATTTGTACTTCTTATATAACTTGAGTGAAATAAAAAGCTTAAATTTTCATTTTCTAAAAGTTTCCATCCTCCTAATAATAAATCAAATTGACCTGCATAAATTTTTCTTTCATATTCTTTGAAATTCACTGCATGAATAGATACATCTATACCGATCTCTTTTAAATCAGATGCTATTCCTTCTGCTGCTTTTACTCTTTGTATGTTCTCTTCATTAACCAATATAGAAATTTTCAAATTTTGTCCAGTTTCATTTTCTAAATAAGAGTTATTCTGTTTTTTAATCCATCCTAATTCTTTCAATAAATTTTTTGCTTTTGCAAGATCTTTTCCGTATTTTTTTTGTTCCTCTTGATACAAATAAGAAGAAGGGGAAATAGGGACATCTACTAAAGTTGCATGTCCTAAATACACTTCATCTATCAGATCATGTCTGTCAATGGTATAAGCAAAAACTTTTCTCATTTTTTTATCTGCAAGAAGCGTATTTCTAAAATTAAACCCTAAAAATTCATATTCTTGAGTAACATACTCATAAATCTTTAAATCCTTATTTTCACTATATTTTTCCCAATCAAAATTCATAGCACTTGCTACATCTCCTTCATTTGCCTCTACAGTAGTAAGTGCCGCTTCTTTATCTGGTACTTTTTTTGCTAAAATAGATGATATATAAGGTTTTTTACCCCAATACTGATCATTTACGACTAATTCTATATCTTTATATTTATTATACTTTCCTATCTTATAAGAACCTGTTCCAATAGGAGTTATATTCTTGACTTCATATACTTTTTTAGAATCCTTAAATTGATGCTTTGGAATAATCGGAAAGATAAAATTTTCAATAGCACTATAATGAGGATCATCAAAAATAATAAGAATCCTATAATTATCTAGTACTTGGGCACTTTGTATATGATCTGTATAAACTTTATAAACAGATGCTCCTCCTGCTAATTTTAGTGTGTCTATAGTAAATTTTACATCTTCTGCAGAAAAAGCTTGTCCATCATGCCAAACTACATCATCTCTTAATTCAAATACTAAAGTATTTCCATCTGATAAATACCAGCTTTTAGCTAACACAGGTTGGGCCTTTCCATTTTCATCTAGCTTCATAAGCCCTTCATAAATCAAATTATTAACATGATATATACTTTCATTATCATTTATAATAGGATTTAAAGTAGATAACCCAATAGCAGGGATTCTTAATTGCCCTCCTGCTACTGGCTCACTACTTTTTATCATTTCTTTTTCAGTAAAGGGTTGATTCTCATTTTTATCTGCACATGCAGATAACATTACAATACACAGTAAAAGAAAACCGCAAAAAAATTTTTTAATATACTTCACTCAATTCCCTCCATTACTAGGATTAAAAAATTCTTTTTAATTTATTATTTTCTATGATCCCAGGAATTCTTCCTCTCTTTGCCACAGATTTTCCTCCTACTTCTTTGATATCCATAGTCATATCAATAGCAGGAGCTCCTGAAATATAACTTCCTACTCCAAAAGAATCCGCACCTGCATCAGATAATAATCTTATTTTTTCAGGAGTCAATCCTCCAGATACAAAAATCTTTATATGATGATATCCATTAATATCTAGTTTTGCACGAAGCTCTCTTACAAGGTTTGGAGTAACTCCTCCTCTTTCACTAGGAGTATCTAGACGAATTCCAAATAATTCATCTCCTAACTCTTTTGCAATTCTTAAGCTCTCCTCTACTTCGTCTTTAAAAGTATCTACCAATACAATTCTTTTATGAGACTTTGGTGTCACCTCATTATAAACTTTTGCAACATCTAATGTATCTCCAGCAATTAGCATAGCTGCATGAGGCAATGTTCCAGAAGCTTCCATATTTAATAGTTTTGCAGCTAATACACAACTTGCTCCATTTGCTCCTCCAATCACTGCAGCTCTTTCCATGACTGGAGCTATAGCAGGGTGTACATGTCTTGCTCCAAAACATAAAAATGGTTTTTCTCCACAAGCTTTTTTTACTTCTTTAGACGCTGTAGCCCAACCACTTCCACTAGCTAAACTTCCAAGCATGGCTGTTTCAAAAACTCCGAATTCACTATAAGGCCCCTTTATTCTTACTAAAGTTTCTTTTGCTTCAAATTCTTCTCCTTCTTCTAATGCCCATACTTCTACATTTTTGTCTTTTAACATGCTTTTTACTTCTTCAATTCCAACAAATACCCCAGGTTTTCTTGCAAATATCTCAGCTGTTACAATCTCATGATCTAAATTCATATGTCTTAAAATATCTAAGGTTCTTAAAAAATAAACATCTGTTGTAAGCCCTGTTAATATTTCATCGTGATTACCTGAGTGCATCAACCTCTCCTCGCTGATTTTGATCCCCTTTATGTCCTCAAGGCTTGTCATATGTTTCATAAATCACATTCCTTTCTATTTTTTCATAAATATTTCTGCTATGTAAATCATAAAATATGCAATTCCAGAACCAATCAAAGGTCCCACAGGATATCCTTTAAATAATACGATCCCTATTATAGTACCAATCACCACAGAAGTTACTGTAGAAGGTTCTATTTGTAGAAGATATCCTCCTTTTGCTCCAAAGATAGCTACTAATAATCCTGCTAAAATACCTATCAATCCTTTATAAGTTTTAAAAGTCATAAGCATAGATATTACATCTGACTCTCCAAGTGCAAAAGGGGCAAGTATTCCTATCATCAATAAAACAAGTCCTAAATTTAATCCATATTGATCTAAAAAAACAAGAATCGTATGAGAAAAACTTTTGATTTCTCCTCCCATCTGACCAAGAAGCATCAAAAAAATCAAAGCACTTATGGCTACAGCTAAGGCATTGTTTTTACCTACCATAGCCAAAATTAATAAAATTAACAAAGTAATACTCCCTAAATATTCTTGACTCATAACCTCTCTCCTATATATTTTTTAGTCATCACTTTCATATAGGATTATATTGTCCTTAATCATTATAAATGACTTATCTACTTTATTCAACAATATCCTTATTCATTCACTAAATATATACAATTTTTAATTTTTATTCTCTATATAACATTTGATATACTTTATAACTTTTCTTTACTTTTTTTACATAATTCTTTGTTTCAGGAAAAGGAATGTCCTCTAAAACTTTCCCGTCCTTGCTATAGCGAATATCTTTTAACCATTTGTTTACATTTCCGCTTCCTCCATTGTAAGCTGCAAGCATCAATTCTAAATTTCCATTAAATTCATTTCTTAATCGATTTAAGTACCAACAACCAATCATAATATTCATCTCTGGTATAAATAAAAATGTTTCATCATATTTATCTATTTTTAATTCTTTAGATGCCCATTCTCCAGTTATTGGGGAAATTTGCATAAGCCCTTTCGCTTCTCTATGAGATTTGGCATTTTCATCAAACTTACTTTCTGTTCGAATAATTGCTGCAATTAAATAAGGGTCTAAATCATATTCTTTTGCATATTTTCGAATAATATCTTCATAATAAATAGGATATATTATTTTAAATATAGCATATATACTATAAAATCCTATTACAAGTACAAGCACAAGCATTATTAATCTTAATATTTTTTTATATTTACTGATATCTATTAAAAGCAAATGGATCCCTCCATCAATACTCTCTCACCCTTTTTAATTCCTCTTGTATTTTATTTGTCAAATCCTCTATACTTCCGCTATTATTTAAAACAACATGAGCATATTTCGTTTTTTCCTCTGTAGACATTTGAGCATTTATTCTTTTTTTTGCACTTTCAAAAGAAAATCCATCTCTTTCCATAAGCCTATAAATCTGTGTTTGTTTATCTGTTATGACAAGCCAAACTTCATCTACCAAATCATTCATCTTCATTTCAATTAATAAAGCTGCATCTACAATTATAACAGGATAGATAGAAAGTTTTCTATACATATTTATTTTATTAATGATTTCATCTATTATTCTTTGATGGGTAATATCGTTTAGTTTTTTTAATTTTTCCTGATTAGAAAATACAATATTTCCTAATTTTTTTCTATCTAAATCACCATTTTTTTGAAGAACTTCTTCTCCAAAATATTTTACAATTTCAAAAAAAGCTTCTTTTTTAGGTTCTACAATTTCTCTTGCTACTAAATCTGCATCAATCACCGGAACTCCTAAACCCTTTATAATAAACGAAGCTGTACTTTTTCCTGTAGCAATTCCTCCTGTAAGACCAATCACTTTCATAGTTTACTTCCTTTCATTACTTTGTATCATACCAACTATTCCCTATATTCATATCTACGTTCAGTGGAACTTTTAAACTTATAGCATTCTCCATCTCTTCTTTTACAATTTTTTTTACTTCGTCTATTTCATCTTTATGAGTTTCTACCATAAGTTCATCATGAACTTGCAAAATTAGTTTTGATTTTAATTTTTTGTTTTTTAATTTTTCATACACTCGAATCATAGCAATTTTTATAATATCTGCTGCACTTCCTTGTATTGGAGTATTCATTGCAGTTCTTTCTCCAAAAGAACGTATATTAAAATTTTTAGATTTTAATTCTGGAATATATCTTCTTCTATTTAAAATAGTTGTCACATATCCTTTTTCTTTCCCTACTTCTACAATATGATCCATATAATTTTTTACCCCTTCATATTTACTAAAATATTCATCTATATATCTTTGCGCTTCCTTTTTCGTAATATGTAGATTTTCAGATAAACCATAGTCACTAATTCCATAGACGATTCCAAAATTTACTGCTTTTGCTCTACTTCGTTGTAATGAACTTACTTCTTCTATAGGTACATGAAATACTTTTGAAGCTGTAGAAGCATGAATATCTTGTTTTTGATGAAAAGCCTCTATTAAATTTTCATCCTTTGAAATATGAGCAAGTATTCTTAATTCAATTTGAGAATAATCTGCATCTAATAAAACATAATCTTCATTAGTAGGCACAAATACTTTTCTTATTTTTCTCCCTACCTCTAGCTTAATAGGAATATTTTGAAGATTAGGCTCTGTACTACTAATTCTTCCTGTAGCCGTTACTGTTTGATGAAAGCTAGAATGAATTTTATGAGTATTAGGGTTAATGACTCCTATGAGGCCATCTATATATGTAGTTTTTAGCTTTACCAGTTGCCTATATTCGATGATGCTTGGAATAATAGGATGTTTATCGTAAAGTTTTTCTAGCACTTCAATATTTGTAGAATAACCTGTTTTTGTTTTTTTCATAGGTGGCAATTTTAGTTTGTCAAATAAAATTTCTCCTAATTGCTTTGTAGAATTAATATTAAAAACACCTTCTGCATAAGTATAAATTTCTTCTGTCAAAGCATTTATTTTTTCATTCAATTCTTTCCCTATTTCTTCAAGTCTTTGTTGATCTACATAAAATCCTTCAAACTCCATTCCTGCTAATACTTTCATAAGTGGAATCTCAATATCCTTATACAAATCATAAAGTTCATCTTCTTTTAATTTTTCTATGATTTTTTCTTTTATTTTTCTTACCGTATTACAAATTCCATATCCATATTGAATTAATTTTTCTTCCTCTACCCCATCATAATGGATTCTCTTTTTTCCTTTTCCTAAAAGTTCCTCTTCTCCTACAATCTTTTCATTCAAATATTCATAAGCAATATCTTCTATAGCATAGGATTTTCTTGTAGGCTCTATTAAATATAATGCAATAGCTAAATCAAAATCTATTCCTTCAAAATTCATATTATGTCCATATAAAGCTAAAATATCTTTTTTCATTTCAAATCCATATTTTTTAATATGTACATCTTCAAATATATCTTTTAATTCTATCAAGAATTCATTGTGATTTTTTATATCTACAAAATAATTTGTGTCTTCTATTTGAATATAAATTCCTACAATCTCATCTTTTATAATATTTTTTTCACTAGAAAATACTTTTACATATATCTCTTTTTTGTCTTTCATTTTATGCTTTAGTTTATCTAATTTTTCTTTTTTGTCAATTTGAATGATCTCTATATTTTCACTTTGTTGTGATATAGGATCTTGGTCTTTTAACTTATCTAAAAATTTTTTAAACTCCAGCTTATAAAAGAGTTCTGTTAATTTTTTTGTGTCTGGCTCTGTTCTCCTAAATTCATCTAAAGACATTTCTACAGGAACATTTAGCATAATGGTAGCTAACTTTTTACTTAAAACAGCCTGCTCTGCATATTCTCTTATTTTTTCTCTTAGTTTAGGACTAGATACTTGATCTACATTTTCTAGTAAATTTTCTACACTTTCAAATTCCTTAATCAATTTAATAGCAGTCTTTTCTCCAATACCAGAAACTCCTGGAATATTATCTGATTTGTCTCCCATAAGTCCTTTTACATCTATAAACTGTTTAGGTGTCACTTCATATTGATTCATAAAATTTTGTTCATCATATTCTTCTAGGCTACTTACTCCTTTTTTAGTAATAAAAACTTTTGTTTTTTTAGAAACCAATTGAAGAGCGTCCTTATCTCCCGTAATCACAATAGGATGGATATTTTGTGTCTCGCTATAATTTACAATGGTCCCAATCAAATCGTCTGCCTCAAAGCCATCAATTTCTACTCTATGAATATGAAAAGCATCTAAAATCTCTTTTAGAATAGGAAATTGCTCTGCCAATTCGTCTGGCATTTTTTTTCTTCCTGCTTTATATTCATCAAAAGCTTTATGTCTAAAAGTAGGTGCCTTCCTATCAAAAGCTACTGTAATGTAATCTGGATTATAATCTTCAAAAATTTTATGTAATACACTTACAAACCCATATACAGCATTTGTATGAACTCCATCTTTTGTAGTAAGTTCAGGAATTGCATAAAAAGTCCTGTTAATCAAGCTATTTCCGTCTATTATAATGATTTTTTCTTCCAATAAAATCCTCTCCTTGCAAATCTCTTTAAGTTTAACTATATATTTCCCCAAAAAAATATATTGTAGTCTTTAACTATATTCTCAATTACTTTCTAAATTCCTCCTTGAAAATTCCTATATAAAAACAAGCCTTTTCAATAAGGCTTGTTTGACTCATTATATAAAGATACATAAATCGTACACATTTCCATTTCTTCATCCGAATTTTTTACATTTTCTTGGAATTGATCTATATCCTGATTTCCTTTATGGATTGGTTCTTGGGTTTGTAAATTTTCGATTTTCTCTAAAGGGCTTTCATTATTTTTTTCAACTTCTTCATCTTCTATCAAATATTTTTCAACTTCTCCTAATTCCTTTGCTTGTTTTTCAAACTCTAATAGTTTTTCTTTAGGAATATAGACCACCATTTCCTCCATCTGAGAAACATTTCTTTTTGTTTTTACCTCATCTATTTCACAGTCTTTAGAAACTTCCAAATTTCCACCTAAATTTTTTACCATTTGAATAAATTCATTTTTAGGTATATGAATCGTCATAGAAACATTTTGACTTATGCTTTGAGTAGATTGCTGTATACTAAACTTCCTTAATGTAGGCACTTCTTGAGATCCATTATAAAGAGCCACTTTAGGATCATTATCTTGGGGATAATCTGGTAGTTTTTCCTCCACAAAAACATCATGACTCAAAACAGAGTTTTGGGGATCATTGCTTTCCTTTTGTGATAAAGATTTTTTTACTTCTTTCTTTGGATTTTCTATATCTTTTTTATTTTCTTTTAAAGTTTCTGTATCCTCTACTTTTTCCATGTTTCTTTCTGAATTTGATTCTTTTGGGGCAAAATACTCTATTTTGGTAGAATATATTTCTTCTTTTATATCTTTTGGAGAATAAAATAAAGACATAGATGTAATACCTATCACCAACATAGCGGCAACAGAAGTGAATACTTTCCAATTTATTTTATTTATACTTTTTCTTTTTGTACTTTTCTGAACATCTACTAATTTTTCATGTAAACTTTCCGCAAAATCTTCTGGTAAATCTATCATAGGCAAATCTTTACATAAAGAAATATACTCTAGCATTTTTTCATATTCCTCTTTGCACACTTGACATTCCATTAAATGATTTTTAACTTCTTTCTTTGTCCACTCATCTAATTGATCATCTATATATAAAGAAATCATTTCTTGTATTTGTAGACAATTCATATGATCCCTCCTTCCTATATTTTGACGTAATCTTTATGGAAAAGTTCCTCTGATGTTATGATCTTCTTTAAAGCTTGTCTTGCCCTATTGAGTCTTGATTTAACAGTTCCTTCAGAACAATTCAATATTCTCCCAATTTCTTCATATGAAAAACCTTGTATATCTCTTAGTATAATCACAGATCTATGATTCTCCGATAAAGAATCAATAGCCTTTTGTATATGTCTTTGAATTTCATTTTTTTCAATTATTTTCTCTGGAGTATTTTTTTCGTCTGGTATTTCTCTTAAAATATTTCCATCTTCTGTTTCTAACTTCTGATCATAAGAATAAATTTTCATTTTCTTTTTCTTTCTTAATACATCTAAGCAAGTATTTGTAACAATTTTATAAAGCCAAGTAGAAAAAGTGCTTTCTTCTTTAAATTTGTCAATATTTTTATATGCTTTTATAAAAGCATCTTGTGTAGCATCCTTCGCATCTTCTATATTTCCAAGCATTCTATAAGCAATATTAAAAGCAAGTTTTTGATGATTTTGAATTAAAATTTCAAAGCTTTCTATGTGTCCTTTTTGACTTTTATGTATAAGACTTTTCTCCTGCACTAAAGTCCCTCCTTTCCTCATAAAAATCCCTATAAATAAGACGAAACTTTTTATAAAAAGTTCCATATTTGCTCATATTATTTCTAAAAAATAAAGAACCTACTTATACAGTAGATTCTATCTTGTTTCCATTACAGGAATATTTTTAGTAATATGATAAGGATGAAAAAAAGATTCAACTATATGCTTTTCTTGATCGTATACAACTGTAGCATGATGCATAAAATTATTTTTGAAATAATATCGAAGATCAATAGATTTTAATATAATATTATCTTTCTTTTCTAATTGTACCACATGATAAATAGGAGTAAATTCTTTGAAATATTTTCCTACATTTGTTTGTTGGAACATTTCTACTACCTCATCTTGAGGTTTTTTAAATTTCTTTCTTTCAAAAACCTTTCCATTTACAAAATTTACTTGGCCTACTAGATGATACGTAGTAGTACTTACAATAAAATCCCATTTGTGAAAAGCCATAAGTGCTGGCAAAATATTAATATCTATAATTTTATATCCATTTTGATAATATTCTTTTACAATTTTTTTTGCATATACCTTCATAGCATATCTAAATCCTAAATACAAGAAGAATGTAACCCCGGTCAAGCTATAAAAAAGAAATGACTTTTCCTTTACAAAAATAAGCAATATACACAATAACGTAATTACAGGGTCATAAAGCATTAAAATTCCTATCATAGATTTTTTCTTTGTAAAAGGCATAAATAATTTTGCTCCATAAGAATTTAAAATATCAAATACCGTATGGGATAAACATCCAACAAATGTCCAAAATAGCACTTGTAAAAATTGAAATTGAACGAAAAAAGATAACCCTATTGTAATGATTACCGCAAGCCCTATTAAAGATGGCAGAGAATGAGAAATACCTCTATGATGTTTTAAATAGGTATAATCACCTTTTACTTTCGCAATAATATCAATATCTGGCGACATAGCTCCAATAGCACATCCTAAGGATATAGGATTTGTAAGACTTACAGGATCTCCGCTAAATGCAGATATTGCAAGTCCAATGACTCCATGTGTAAGTGGATCCATTTTTCCACCTTCCTTTCTAATCATTCACTATTATCTATTTTATATTTTGTTTTCATTTCATATACATCAATTTAGTTTACCATAATCTTTTTATATCTTCAACAAGAATTTTGTTATTGAAGATAATTTTTAAAAATTTCTATTGCACTTTGTATATATATATGGTATTATAATTCTTGTCACAAGCCGAAGTGGTGGAATTGGCAGACGCGCTGGACTCAAAATCCAGTGATGGCAACATCGTGCGGGTTCGACCCCCGCCTTCGGCACCAATCAATAAAAAAACCTAGGTTATCAAACCTAGGTTTTTTCTATATTCTTCTCCCAAACAGCCCTCTTCTCCTACTTAGATATTCCTCTATATACTGCACTCTTTCATGAAGTTCTTCTAATTTTTTCATTTCTTCTGAAATTCTTTTTACATCTTCATTTAGTTTTTTAAATTCATTTTCTTTTATGTATACACCTTCTACCTTTTGTTTTTCCTTTTTTTCTACTTTTTCTTCTATTTTTGTTCTTTCTTCACCTTCCATTATCGATACCTCCTCTTTTTTTTTATAGGAATTTCTTGTGCCTTTTCTAAAGGTCCAAATCCTATAAACGAAAATTCAGGATATGCTTTCCCAAAAGCATAACAAAGCTGATAATTTTCTTTGATTTTTTCATAATTTGTATAATATTTATATTGAAAGAACAATATTTCTTTAGACTCCTTCCACAAGTAAGGCTCACTCCATGTAATTCCTTCATCTATAGAAAAACTACTAACCACTTGATCATATTCGGTCCATATGGTCCAAAGTTTATCCTTCTCTTTTACAAATAATGGATAAGAACAATTTGCAGGATTAGATAAAATATGTTCAATTTTTTTAATAGCTTGATCTTGTTCTAGTTTATATTTTTCGTACTTAATGATTAAATTTCCATCTACATATGAAGAATATGTCACATGAATTAACTCCTCATGAGTCATGAGTAAATTTAAATATAATTTTTCACAACTAGACCATGTTAATTGTATAGAAGGGTTCCACTGTTGTTTTTGTATATCAAATTCTTTTATAAATATTTGTTCATACCCCTTTATAAGCTGATAAAAACCAATGACTAACTTATTTTCATAGTCAATCAATTGAAATGGATTTAAAAATTTTTGAATTTCAATATCTTCTACTACAAAACTTCTCCATTCTTGATTTTCACAATAATGGTGATAAATTCTATAACACATGGAATTTTCTTGTGCTTTCACGCAATAAACAATATGCACTTTTCCTGTACACAATACAATGTTTAAGTTAAAAACTTTTAGACTTACATCTCCTCCTAAAGAATTTTCATACCATATTCCTTTTTTAAAAGTCATAAGTATAATCTCACCTTTTGTATTTTGATAGACCATGTACAAATCTTTTTCGTCCATACTTGCATCAAATTCTCCGCTGCTATTTTCTATCAATACTTCTTTTTTATATTCGCCTAATTGTTTATCAAAATATGTGTATATTATTTTTTCTTTTTCTTCTTGAAAACTGTGTAAATTTCCTACTTCATCATGCATTAAAATATTTTTTTGATTTGAAAATGGCATTCTCTCACCACCTAATTGCAAATTTCATAAGTTTAGATTTTTCTCTTACTATCATATTTTTAAAATCAAAATATATGACAAAATCTATTGAATGAATGTCACACAAATTTTTTGTCATGAATATACTAGCATTGAGAGAAGATTATCTCAGAATATAAAAGGAGGTTAAAACTATGGGATGTAATAGTAATACAAGACCAATAAGTCTTTCTATTAGTGATAAATGTTGTACTGCAACTACTGGATGTCATTTTGATGGGTCACTTAGAAATGTTGTAGCTGAACCTGTATATGTTCAAAAAGTTTATGATGCTGCGTTATTTAATTTACAAGGGTTAAGAACAATTTCTTGTCAACCTCTTCAACCTAATTTAGGTAGAAATTCAAGAATCACAAGAGTTTTAGACATTCGATGCAGAAAGTTTTTTAATCCTGAAAATATAAACGACGAAAGAAATCTAAAAGTAAAACCCATTACAACTGTTTCTGGAGCAGATTTTGTTGAAGATGGATGTGGAAAACCTATAAAAGTAATAGGTCCAGATGGCACTAGATCAGAAAAAATTCTTTATACAAACACAGAAACATGTGATAATGAATTTAAAGGAACTCCTATATTTGGAACACAAAATGTTGAAATCACTGGAAATGTAGTAATTGAAATTGATGTGCTTTATACAGATCATTGTGATAAAGAATGTGAAATTACACTTGCAGCAAATGTTCCTATTGCAAGAGACAGCGCCCCTCTTTTACTCACAAACTTCTTTGAATTATGTATGCCATCTGTATTTGATACAGCATTCTTACCAAGATTTACTGAATTCTGTAATATTGATTGCGAAACTAGACTTGCAACCAATAGTATCTTAAGAGACTTTAGTATTGATCCTACTACAGGAGCAGTTTGTGTAAACTTAATTATCGCTTTATGTGTAACTTGCGAAAAGAAAATTATTGTCCCTGTTCAACTTTGTGTTTTATCTACAGGATTCCCTGTACTTGAAGCAGACACATCACCAATATGCACAACATTCCCTCAACTATTCCCAAATCAAATAGACGATAAAAGAAAACCCTGCAGACAAGAAGTAGAAGAACAAACAGAAACAGCTCCAGTAGAAACTTCTGAAGATGAAGACTGCTAAAAATAAAACACAAAATCCAAGGTAAAATACCTTGGATTTACATAACAACTATTTAGATAACATATTTTCTTTAATATCTATATAGTATTCTTGAAATTTTTCTAGTTTTAAAAAACTATTTATAACTACACTGACAGCAATTCCTATAGAAGTATCTAAAACTCTATTGACGGCATATACAATAGACGAAGAATCTCTGAGGTTGGTCATAATAGATATAAAAACTATACATGCAATCACTACAGAATCATTTTGCTTGCATATGTTACATAAATAAATCACCAACATAATCCCTCCTCCACAAATTAAAGGAGTACTGTCCACAACCATAGAAAACCAAAGCCCCACTATTCCTCCTAAGATCGTTCCGATCATCCTATTTTTTCCCATTACCAAAGAATTATGAATAGATGGTTTTGTGCACACCACTGCTGCAATACAAGCATAGAATGGATGTGGTCTATGTAATAGTTGAAATATAAGCATACATATAGCGACTGAGATTGCTGTTTTAATATTACGAGAGCCTATTTTTACCATAATATGTTTTCTACCTTTCTATTCCTTATTATATGAGCATTGTTATTGTACCATAACTACTTCATATATTCAAAATAAAACTATACAAACTTTCTATTCTAAATCTTCCTAAGCAAAGAAAACTCAACGCCTTAAAAGCATTGAGTTTCCATGATATATAATCGAGCAAATCTATAAGCCGAGTTCTGTATTAAATGATCATCTATCTAGGTCTACTGTTGCCAGTAGACTCAAGCGACCTACCACGGGACGCGACGGGCAGCCGCTTTTTTATCCCTACTTGGTCTTGCTCCGGGTGGGGTTTACATAGCAGACTAGTCGCCTAGCCTCTGGTGAGCTCTTACCTCACCTTTCCATCCTTACCAACAAAAGTTGGCGGTTTCTTTCTGTTGCACTTTCCTTAGAGTCACCTCCACTGGGTATTACCCAGCACCCTTGCCCTACGGAGCTCGGACTTTCCTCGTTCATGCATAGCATGAGCCGCGATCATCTGACTTACTCGAAATATTTATTTTTCGTTACAAGTGATATATTATCATAAATTATATTCTTTGTCAAAATCCAATTATTGTAAATCGTTAGATGCAATTAATATTCTTCCACAGTTTTCGCACAAAGTTAGTTTATCTTTTTTTAAATTTTGTACGGTCATAATCGATACATCCATATGGCATCCCGTACAAATATTTTCGTGAACCAACAAAGCAATAGGATGATTTTTTTTGTCCTTTACATCTTGATACACTTTCAAATCATTCTCATCTATTGTTTCTATAAGCTCTTTTCTTTCTTGTATCTCTTGTTGTATTTCTTTTTTTAGTTTTTCTACTTCTACTTTATTTTTATGGATTCGTTCTTTGATTTCACATCCTAATTTTCTTCCTTTCATACTCATCTCTTTCATTTCTTCTTCTATTTTATATAAGGCTTCCATATATTCTAATATGACTTGTTCCATTTTGGCTATAGTTTCTTTTATTTTTTCTTCTTCTTCATATAAAGATTCTAATTGCTTTGGATTTTTTATACTTCCTCCATACAATTTTTCTTTGATTTCTTTTTCCTCATAAGAAATTTCTTTTCCCTTTTTTTCTTCTTTGTATAATATATTTTGAATTTTTTCTTTTTCATTTTTCTTATCTTCATAAAGCTCTTTTAAATTTTTATATTCATCTACTTTTTTATGAAGATCTTCATCTCTTTTAATATATTCTATTTCTTTTTTCTTTTTCTTTATTTTTGTTTCTACTTCTTGCAATTTCCATAAATATTTTTTTTGATTCATATCATTCACCCTTTCTAAAATGATTCTTACAAAATAAAAACCATATAAGAATAGACTATGCCTATTCTTATATGGTTTTAAATGGATTAATATCCTCATCACTTAATAATATTTCTACATTGTATTGATTCATTTGCATATGATCTTTTAATGTTTCAAATAGCGGTCTACAAATAATATTTTCTGTTTCAAAATGACCAGCATCAATAACTGCCATGCCTAGCTCATTGGCATATTGAGCATCATGGTATTTTACATCTCCTGTAATATAGCAATCACATGAAACTTTATATGCATCATCAATAAACTCTGCTCCACTTCCTGTACAAAGTCCTACTTTTTTTATTTCTTTCTGTGGATTTCCTATAAATTTTATTGTTTTCATATTCAATTTTTCTTTTATTGTTTTACAAAGCATAGACAAAGTCATATTTTTTTCTAATTGCCCTACTCTTCCTAATCCCTCATAATGAATTTTATTTTCTAAAGGAATAATATCATATGCTACTTCTTCATAAGGATGTGCTTTGATCATATTTTCAATAATTTTATGTAGATCTTTTTTCGATACAATACTTTCTAACCTATGTTCACATACTTTTTCTATATTCCCTTGGCTGCCTATAAAGGGATTTGTTCCTCCTAATGGCATAAAAGTTCCAATCCCTTCACTTCTAAAAGTGCAATGACTATAATTTCCTACATGACCTGCCCCATAAGTACACATAACTTCTCCTACTTTTTCTACATAATCTTTTGGCACATAGACTACTAATTTCAAATATTTTTCTTCATGGGTTTTCACGAGAGGAACTACCCCTACTAAATTTAGACTTTGAGCTAATACATCACTTGTTCCGCCCTTTGCTACATCTAAATTGGTATGGGCACAATAAAGAGAAATATCATGCTTTATCAGTTTATGGATCATACTTTGGATAGGATCATCTCTTCTAATTCTTTTTATGGGTTTAAAAATCAAAGGATGATGGCAAACAATCATATCTATGTTTTTTTGTATCCCTTCGTCTATAATACTTTGAGTCACTTCAAGACATACTAATATTTTATTTACTTCTTTTTCATAATCTCCTATTTGAAGCCCTATATTATCCCAGCTTTCTGCTAAATAAGAAGGTGCAATATCTTCCATAATACGAATAATATTTTTTATTTTTTCAGCCATTCTAGCACCTCCTCTAGTTTTCTTAATTCTTCTATACATTCATTTCTTTTTTCATTCGCCTTATCACTTATTTGTCCTTCTAAATTTCTAAAAATTTTTTTTTGTTTTTGAATATGCTTTTGAATAAAAACTTCTAATAAAGGGTCTTTATTTTCAATAAGCTTCTTTGAAATTTTATAATAAATTTCATCTTCTATCATCTGTTCTCCCTTTTCTACAACCATGATCTCATAGATTCTATGATCTTCTTTTTCTAATTTTTCATCTACAATTTTGAAATGATTCTGAATGAGCCACTTTCTTAAATCTTCTTGAGCTACCATGGGTTGGAGAATAAATCTTTTGATAGATCTTGTCACTTCTAAATCATTTTTTAATATATCTCTTATGAGTAAACCACCCATTCCTGCAATTATGACCGTATCTACTTCATAAGACTTTATAGGAACAAGTCCACTTCCCAATCTTGTTTGTATGTATTTTTCTAAACCATGCTCCTTGATGGTTTCTTTTGCACTGTTTAAAGGGCCTTCATTTACATCTGTAGCAATTACTTCTTTGGATATATGATTTTTAACTAGATACACTGGAATATATCCATGATCTGTACCCACATCTGCAACAGAAGATCCTTTTTTCACAAATTTTGTAATAGCTAATAATCTATTCGTAAGTTTCATAAGCATTCCTCTCTTACATATTCTATAAATTTTTTACAATTCCTTTTTTTATAGTCCATAGGAAATTATTAAATCACATCTTTTTGATCTTTATGTACAAAACTAAAGAAGAGGAGGATAAATGATGAAAAAAAATAATGATCCTAAAAAATCTATTCCTCATTTTAAATGGGGAGGAAATACTCCCGAATGGGAATGTGAAGCAGAAAATCTTGCAGATTATATCGATCATCAAGATGAAGAACCTAAAGAAGAAAAAGAAAAAAAGATTGCTTATGGTACCCAAAAACAATATTGGTAGACAATAAAGATTCGCAAATTCTGCGAATCTTTATTCTAAATAATCTTTTAATTTTTTGCTTCTGCTAGGATGTCTTAATTTTCTTAATGCTTTTGCTTCTATTTGTCTAATTCTTTCTCTTGTCACATCAAATTTCTTTCCTACTTCTTCCAATGTTCTTGCACGACCATCATCTAATCCAAATCTTAATCTTAAAACTTTTTGTTCTCTTGGAGTAAGGGTGTCTAACACTTCTACTAGTTGTTCTTTTAGCATAGAAAATGCTGCCGCTTCTGCTGGTGCAGGTGCATCATCATCAGGAATAAAATCGCCAAGATGACTATCTTCTTCTTCTCCTATAGGAGTTTCTAAAGAAACTGGTTCTTGTGCTATTTTCAATATATCTCTTACTTTTTCTTCAGGTAAATCCATTTCTTTTGCAATTTCTTCAGGCTTTGGTTCTCTGCCTAATTCTTGCAAAAGTTGTCTGGATACTCTAATCAATTTATTAATGGTTTCTACCATATGAACAGGAATTCTAATAGTTCTTGCTTGGTCTGCAATGGCTCTTGTAATTGCCTGTCTAATCCACCATGTTGCATAAGTACTAAACTTATATCCTTTTCTCCAATCAAATTTTTCAACAGCTTTAATAAGTCCTAAATTTCCTTCTTGTATTAAATCTAAAAAGAGCATTCCTCTTCCTACATATCTTTTCGCAATACTTACAACTAACCGTAAATTCGCTTCACAAAGTCTTTTCTTTGCTTCTTCGTCTCCCTGCTCCATTCTCTTTGCTAATTCTATTTCTTCTACAGCCGAAAGTAAAGGTACTTTTCCAATTTCTTTTAAATACATTCTAACAGGGTCATCTATATTGATCCCTTTTGGAATAGAAAGATCTAACTCCACAACTTCTTCTTCTTCCGTATCAGATATTTCCTCTATCTCCTCATCTTTATCTCCTACAATATCTATACCCATTGCACCTAAATGATCGTATACTTCTTCTACTTGCTCCTTATCTAAATCTATTTCCTCTAAGGTATCCATAATTTCAGTATAAGTAAGCATTCCTCTTTTTTTGCCTTTTTCAATTAAGGATTTTACAGATTGAACTTTTTTTTCTTTATTTTGTTGTTTTTTTGCCATCACATTCCCTCCTTTCCAAAAATACTACTGTTTCTTTAGTTCTTTTAATAACTTTTCGTAATCTATACATAACTCCCTGATCCTCACTATCTGATTTGGTGTTTTATCTTTCATTTTTTCAATTTCTTTTAATTCATTTTCAATTTCTGTTTTTCTTGTTGTTAATTTATGTTTTTTTATAACATCCATATAGTCTATGAAAGCTTTATCTATATTTTCTATAGGAACAACTTTTTTATAAATATCATGAAGTATAGAAATTTCTTCTTCATTAAATTGTCCTACAATCATTTCTATAGAAACAAATTCATTTGTTTCATATAAACCCTCTATCACTTTTGCTATTTTTATATGAATATCATCTATAAAGTCTTCACAACTCATCATATTTTTTATTTTATCAAATAACCGTTTATCATCCATCATTAATTTTAATAAACTTCTTTCTGCTTCTATATAACCCATTTTTTGTATAGGCTTCACAGGTTTTATATCATATTTATTAGTATACCTATCGTTTTTACTTCTATACTTATTCTTATAAGATGGATTATCTTTTTGATAATTTCCTTTATTATTTCCATAGATTTCCGATTTTATAGCCTCTGGCGAAATATGTGAAGCTGAAGCTATCTTTTGTATATAAGCATCTATTTCTACAGGACTTTTTAATGTCTTTAGTATAGAAGTGATAGATTGTACAAATTTTATTTTACCTTCTGTAGTAGTCATATCATTTTCATTATGAGCTAATTTTATTTTATAGTCCACCAAAGGCAAAGCTTTTTGTATTTCTTCTAAAAAAGCATCTCTTCCCTTTTTTCTAACATATTCATCTGGATCTACTCCATCTGATAAATCTACTACTTTTACTTTACATCCTACATCTTTTAAAACATCTAGTCCTCTTAGTGTTGCTGCTTTTCCTGCCGTATCGCCATCATAAGCAATCATCACTTCATCTGCATATCTTTTTAATAGATATCCTTGACTCTTTGTAAGAGCTGTTCCTAGTGATGCAACAGCATTATAGATGCCGCCTTCATAAAGACCGATCACATCCATATATCCTTCTACTACAATAATTTGTTTTTTCTTTCTGATTTCATCTTTTGATAGATTTAGTCCATATAAATGATTTCCTTTATTAAACACAGGAGTTTCAGGAGAATTTAAATATTTAGGCTCACCTTCATCAATGATTCTGCCTCCAAATCCTATCACTTTTCCTGATACATTAATAATAGGAAATATGACTCTATTTCTAAATCTATCGTAGTAACCATCTTTTGTTTTTCTTTTGATGACCAATCCTGCTTTATAAATAAGCTTTTGATCGTATCCTTTGCTTAAAAGATATCTATTTAGTAACTCCCACTGATTTTTTGCATATCCTAAGCCAAATTTTTTGATGGTTTGAATATTTAATCCTCTTTCATGTAAATAATTTAGTCCTATATTTCCTGTTTGAAAAAGATTTTTATAATAAAACAACGCAGCTTCTCTATTGATTTCATATAATTGATTTTTAATATGAATTTCTTCTCTTTGACGATCAGATGTAGCATGCTCTTCTATAGAGATTCCTGCCCAATCTCCTAACATATGTATCGCATCTATAAAGTCTATATGTTCCATCTGCATAACAAATTGAATTGCATCTCCTGATTTTCCACATCCAAAACAATGATAGAATTGTTTTTCCTCAGATACTACAAAAGATGGTGTCTTCTCATGATGAAAAGGACATAATCCTTTGTATGTAGATCCACTTTTTTTAAGAGGTACATACCTAGAGACTACATCTATAATAGGATTTCTTTCTTTTATTTCTTCAATTAATTCTTCATCAAAATAAGTACTCATTTTTATCACCTATATTATCCTTTTCTCCATATATATGAAATTTCCTTCTTTCAAAAAGTTTAATCTCTAAATATCAGAATTATATAGGCATTTATGTAGAATTTTGTTGAAATTATTCATAAATCTTATATCATCTTCTTTACTTCTTTTAGAGGGTCCTTTAACTTTATTGCCTCCTCTCATGCTTTTCATATTTATATATCTTCTTATGAGGAGATCTTCTATATTCTCTTGTGTATATATGAATCCTCTAGTTGATAAACAAAGTACTTGTTTGCCTAATAAAAGGGATGCCAATCCATAATCATCTGTAATCACCAAATCATTTTTTTGTGTTTTATTTATAATCATCATATCTACTGATTGATTCTCGTTATCTACAATCACATATTCTACATCTTTTTGACGCTTCGAAACATGGCAAATACTAATGACCATAACTACCTTTACAGTATATTTTTTAGAGTGATGAATAATCAGTTCTTTCACACAACAGGCATCACCATCTACATATATTGTCATTTATATATATACTCACCTCATTTTTTCTTTATCTTTCTCAATATTCGACATAAGTATCTTTAATCCTCCTTTATTTAAAAGGAAAATAAAATACATAATTGTCTGTCATTTCTCTAAATTTCACAAATTACTTCTATTTTTCTACTTTTGTATTAATATATATACCACAATATATTCATTATTCCTCCTATAATAAAAAAAAGACATGGAAAAATTTTTCCATGTCTTTTTTTTTATTTATTTTGTACTGCTGCACGTGCTGCTGCAAGTCTTGCAATAGGTACTCTATATGGAGAGCATGATACATAATGAAGTCCTATTTTGTGACAAAATTCAATAGAATCTGGATCTCCTCCATGTTCCCCACAAATGCCAAGTTTAATATCTTCTCTTTGAGATTTTCCTAGTTCTACAGCCATTTTCATAAGTTTTCCAACCCCTACCTGATCTAATCTTTGGAAAGGATCTTTTTCAAATATTTCTTTTTTTCTATATTCTGGAATGAATTTTCCTGCATCATCTCTTGAAAATCCATAAGTCATTTGAGTCAAATCATTTGTTCCAAAAGAGAAAAACTCTGCATGTTTTGCAATTTCATCAGCAGTTAAAGCAGCTCTTGGTACTTCAATCATAGTACCTACTTTAATTTTTAATGTCTCGCCCATTTCATCCATTACTTCTTTTGCAGTCTTTATAATTAAATCTTTGATAATTTCTAATTCCTTTTCACTTCCAATAAGCGGAACCATAATCTCAGGTTCAATATTGATATTTTTTTCTTTCTTTACTTCTATAGCTGCCATTATGATAGCTTTTGTTTGCATTTCACATATTTCTGGATACGTAATAGATAATCTGCATCCTCTATGACCAAGCATTGGATTCACTTCTTTTAATTCCTCTACTGTTTCTTTTAATTCTTCATAAGAAACTCCTATTTGTTTTGAAAGTGCTTTTATGTCTTCATCATGATGTGGTAAAAATTCATGTAGTGGTGGATCTAGTAATCTAATTGTTACTGATCTTTCTCCCATTTCCTTGAAAATTCCTACAAAATCATTTTTTTGGAAAGGCAGTAATTTATCTAGTGCAGCTACTCTTTCTTCTACAGTTTTAGAAAGAATCATTTTTCTCACAGCAGGAATTCTTTCTTCCTCAAAGAACATATGCTCTGTTCTACAAAGTCCAATTCCCTCTGCTCCAAATTTTACAGCTACAGCTGCATCCTTTGGTGTGTCTGCATTTGTTCTTACTTTTAGTTTTCTAATTTCATCTGCCCAATTCATTAAAGTAGCAAAGTTTCCTGATAATTCTGGATCTTTTGTTTCAATACTTCCTTCATATACATTTCCTGTATTTCCATCAAGAGAAATAAAATCTCCTTCTTTAAAAATTTTAGTTCCTACTTTAAATAATTTATTTGTTTCATCTACTCTTAACTCTCCACATCCTGCTACACAACATTTCCCCATTCCTCTTGCTACTACTGCTGCATGAGAAGTCATTCCTCCTCTTGCTGTTAAAATTCCTTGTGCTGCTACCATTCCTTCTATATCTTCAGGAGAAGTTTCCAGTCTTACTAAAACTACTTTTTCTCCTTCACTAGCTTTAGCTACGACATCTTCTGCATTGAAATAAATTTTTCCTGTAGCAGCTCCAGGAGATGCTGGCAATCCTTTTGTAATTTTTGTAGCTTCTTTTATGGCTTTCTCTTCAAAAGTAGGATGAAGAAGTTGGTCTAATTGATTTGGTTCGATTCTTAATATAGCCGTCTCTTTATCAATGATTTTTTCATTTACCATATCTACTGCTACATTAATTGCTGCTGCTGCTGTTCTTTTTCCATTTCTTGTTTGAAGTAAGAATAATTTGCCTTTTTCTATTGTAAATTCAATATCTTGCATATCTTTATAGTGATTTTCTAATAAATTGGCAACATTTACAAATTGATCATATACAGGAGGCATTGTATTTTGAAGCTGTGCAATAGGTTGAGGTGTTCTAATTCCTGCTACCACATCCTCTCCTTGTGCATTCATTAAAAATTCTCCAAATAATTTTTTCTCTCCTGTAGCAGGATTTCGAGTGAATGCAACTCCTGTTCCTGAAGTATCTCCCATATTTCCAAATACCATGGATTGTACATTTACAGCTGTTCCAAAGTGGCTTGGAATCTCATTTAATTCTCTATATACAATAGCTCTAGGATTATTCCAAGAACTAAATACAGCTTGAACTGCCATTAATAATTGTTCTTTTGGATCTTGTGGAAAATCTTTTCTAGATTCTTTTTTCACAAGCTTTTTATATTCTTCAATAATATTTTTAAGATTTTCTGATGTTAACTCTGTATCTAGCTCTACATGACTAATTTCCTTTTCTTTTTCTAATATATGATCAAATTTATATTTTGGGATTTCAAGTACTACATCTCCAAACATTTGAATAAATCTTCTGTAGCTATCATAAGCAAATCTTTCATTTTCTGTTGCTTTTGCCATTCCTACTACCGTTTGGTCATTAAGACCTAAGTTTAATATGGTATCCATCATACCAGGCATAGAAACAACAGCTCCAGATCTTACAGATACTAAAAGAGGATTGGTTGCATCTCCAAATTTCTTTCCTATTTTTTCTTCTAAATTTTTTAGATTTTCAAAAATTTCTCCCACAATACTTTCATGAATTTGTTTTCCATCTTCATAATATTGATTACAAGCTTGTGTAGTCACTGTAAACCCTGGAGGGACAGGAAGTCCTATCTTCGTCATTTCTGCTAAATTTGCACCTTTTCCCCCTAGTAAAGATTTCATTTCCTTATTTCCTTCATAAAATGCATATACATATTTTGTCATATTTCAAACCCCTTTCATTATTTCCAATTTTCTTTTAATATTTCTAAAATAATATTTGCACTTTCTTCAATAGCTTTAGAAGATACATCAATGATAGGACATCCTACTCTTTTCATAATACCTTCCGCATAATCCAGTTCCATTAAAATTCTTTCCATACTTGCATAATTCGCTTCATTTTTAAGACCTAATGCTTTGAGTCTTTCCTGTCTTATTTCATTTAATTTAATAGGATTTGTAGTAAGGCCTATAATCTTTTTAGCAGGAACATTAAATAATTCTTCTGGTACAGGTACCTCTGGAACTAATGGAACATTGGCTACTTTTATATTTTTATGAGCTAAATACATACTAAGGGGGGTCTTAGATGTTCTTGAAATTCCTATTAAAACTGCATCTGCTTTTTTAAGTCCCCTCGGATCTTTTCCATCATCATATTTTACCGCGAATTCTATAGCTTCTATTTTTTTGAAATACTTTTCATCTAATTTTCTAATAAGTCCTGGTTCATTTTTAGGAGATTCTCCTAAAGTTTTCTCTAAAGCTTCTGTAATAGGAGTCATAATATCAATAGCAATAATATTTTTTTCCTTTGCTTTTTCCTCTAAAACTCTTCTTAAAGAAGGAATCACCATTGTAAAAACAATAAAAGAATTTTCATGACTTGCTTCATTTATAATTTCAACAATCTGATCTTCATCTGATATATATGGAAATCTCCTAAATTCACAATTTTTGCATAAGAATTGACTTGTTGCTGCTTTTACAACTTGTTCTCCTGTTTCTCCTATAGAGTCAGAAATAATATATACCACTAGCCTGCGATCCATGCGCATTCCTCCTTTTTTATTGCTGCCTTCCAAGTTCTACAAATAATTTAGTTATATTGGTTTTAGATACTTTTCCTACCACTTTAAAAAATTCCTTGCCATCTTCTATAACTTTCTCCACTACTGGAAGACTATCTACTTGATGATCTATAATTTTAATGGCAGCTTCTAGAGCAGTTTCATCTGGATACGTCATGACAATATTAGGCATTCTAGTCATAATCAAACCTACAGGTACTTTGTTTACATCCGTTCCACCCATAATTGTTCTTAAAAAATCCTTTCTGGATACAATACCTACAAGATAGTTATTAGATGTCACAAAAATACTGCCTACATCTTCTAAAAACAAAGTAACAATTGCATCATATAGATTTGTTTGCTCTCCCACTACAATAGGCATAGATTTAATTTCTTTTACTTTAATACGGTGAATTTCTTCTGAAATCAAATTAATAGGTATATTTCCCGAATACAAATAACCCACTTTAGGTCTTGCATCTAACATTCCCGTCATAGTCAAAATAGCTAAATCCGGTCTTAATGTAGCTCTTGTAACCTTTAACAAATTGGCAATCTGTTCGCTCGTAATAGGCTCCTTTTCTTTTACGATATCAATAATCTTTTTTTGTCGCTCTGTAAACTCTATGGTGATCACCTCTTTATCTCCGTTTTATGTAATATGTTATACTATTTATGTTTATATGTTATATTATATATAGATTGTAACAAATATTTGTGATTATTTCTATATTTTTTTGCATTTTTTTTAAAATTATTTTTGTAAAAAAAATAAAGGAGACATTTTATCACTTCGCCTCCTTTATTTTCTCCATATCATTAAAATTCTAATTTTGATTCTATATATTTTTCTAAGTCTTCTATTTTCACTCTTTCTTGCTCCATAGTATCTCTATCTCTTACAGTAACTGAATGATCTTCTAATGTATCAAAATCATAAGTCACACAAAATGGCGTTCCAATTTCATCTTGTCTTCTATATCTTTTTCCAATACTTCCTGATATATCATAATCTACCATGAACTTTTTAGATAATTGTGCATACAACTCTTCTGCACCTTCACTTAATTTTTTAGTAAGTGGCAAAATACAAACTTTGTATGGAGATAAAGCCGGATGAAGTTTTAATACAGTTCTTGTAGTTCCATCATCTAATGCTTCCTCTTCATATGCATCTACTAGAAATGCCAAAGTTACTCTGTCTGCTCCTAAAGATGGTTCAATACAATATGGAATATATTTTTCATTTGTAACGGGATCTTGATAGCTTAAATCTACTCCTGAATGTTCTTTATGTTGTTTTAAGTCAAAATCTGTTCGATCTGCAATTCCCCAAAGCTCTCCCCAACCAAATGGAAATAAATATTCTATGTCTGTTGTAGCATTGCTATAATGTGATAATTCCTCTTGATCATGATCTCTTAGACGAATATTGTCTTCGTTTATATTTAATGATAATAACCATTCTTTACAAAACTCTTTCCAATAATAAAACCATTCTAAATCTTCTCCAGGTTTACAGAAAAACTCAAGCTCCATTTGTTCAAATTCACGAGTTCTAAATGTAAAATTACCAGGAGTAATCTCATTTCTAAAAGATTTTCCTATTTGTCCTATTCCAAAAGGCATTTTTTTTCTAGATGCTCTTGCTACATTTTTAAAGTTTACAAATATTCCTTGAGCAGTCTCAGGTCTTAAATATATTTCTGATTTTGAATCTTCAGTTACCCCTTGATAAGTTTTAAACATTAAATTAAATTGTCTAATGCTTGTATAATTTAGTTCTCCACATTCAGGACATTTGATATCTTTTTCTTTTATATAATTTTCCATTTTTTCATTGGACCAACCATCTACATTCATTTCTTCATTTTGTGTCATTAGATAATCTTCGATTAGTTTATCTGCCCTAAAACGTGATTTACAGCTTTTACAGTCTAATAATGGATCATTAAATCCTCCTACGTGACCTGATGCTACCCAAGTTTGAGGATTCATAAGAATCGCCGCATCCAATCCTACATTGTATGGAGATTCTTGAATAAATTTTTTCCACCAAGCTTTTTTTACATTATTTTTTAATTCTACTCCTAAAGGTCCATAATCCCATGTATTGGCAAGACCTCCATATATTTCTGATCCTGGAAATATAAATCCTCTTCCTTTTGCCAATGATACTACTTTTTCCATTGATTTTTGTGTATTCATTTTTATCCTCCTGTTTCTTTCAAAAATATAAAAAACCCTTCATCCCTATCAAGGGACGAAAGGTTTTACTTCCGCGGTTCCACCCTAGTTGATACTAATGTATCCACTTTCAACTATTCACTCTAGAGTGCCTTTCACCAAAATACAATATCGGATTCTCAGCATCCCCGACTCTCTGTGATTTTACTTTTGATTACTTCTCTCTGTCATCATGATTATTAGATTTGTCTAAGATTTTACCATATTAACTTCTTTCTGTAAAGACTTATTCTTCTTCCTTTTTTTCTATATCTACAGCTTCATCTTTATTAAGATCTACTTTATTTTTGTTCACACTCATCTTCGATTTAATTTGCTCAAATGTATCCTCTGCTGTATTTTTCATATTATCTAAAGCGCCTTCTGCCATTTCATTTAAGTCTACTACTTCTCCATCAGTTTTGACAATCTCAATTTTACATTTTGTTGCTAGTGCTGCCAAAGTTCCAATCATAGCGATTTGAGGAGCTAAAAAAGCGCCTACGGCTCCTGCTGTTACAGGAATATTCATCATTACTTCTCCATCTTTTTTAAATACTATCTTTGTTATATTTCCCTTTTTTACAATCTCTTTTAACTTTTCTACTATATCATTTCCTACTCCAGAAATATTTTCCTTAAAGTTTTTACTTTGTTTTTCTTCAATGAGTATAATTGCATCTATTACATTTCCCCCTGCTACCTCTAAAGCTTCACGTGCTTCTTTGTAGCTAACACCTGTTCTATCCCTTACTTGATCGATTTGTTCTAGTGTAATTTCCATACATAACACCACCTTTATTTTTTATGGTTGTATGGCTTGTAAAAAAGCCATAGATTTAAATTTATCTTTTCCTATATGTGTAGAAATATAATGCTTTACAATTTTATTTAATTCCTTTAATACATCTGGTTTAATTTTGAGTCTACAAATTTTTTCTAAATCTGCTTCTATCAAATACCTCATTACATTAATAGTTACTTTTGAAATTTTCATAGCATAAGGATCTTGAGCAAAACATTCTCTACATAAAATTCCTCCCTCTCTTGAACTAAATTTTGCTTTTTCAGCTGTTTTTCCACAACAAACACAACTTTCAAGCTGGGGTTCATACCCCGAAAAACTTATTAATTTCATTTCATAAGCTTTTACTAAAGTTTCGTGATTCCCTTTTTGTAATGAAAAAATATGTATCCATTTTAATAAAGTATAAAAAAGTCTATGATTTGTTTGACCCTCTGTTAAAACATTTTCTGTTAATTCTAATATATATGAAGCATACGCCAATGTCAGCACATCTTCTCGAAGTTTATAAAAAGAATTTTTTAAATCTATTTGAGAAATTTGATATAGCTCTTTTCCCTTGTATAATACATATTCTCCATAACAAAAAGGTTGCGTTCCTACAGCATATTTTCCCTTTGTTCTTTTTACTCCCTTAGCTACTGCTTGTATTTTCCCTACCTTTTTTGCAAATAAAGTTACAATGGCATCTCCTTCACCAAACTTTGTTTGCTTTAACACTACCGCATCTGTCTTTATAAGCACTTCATCACCTCAAGAGCATATATCTTTTAAATCTTTGGTCTTTTTTTCTTCTGTTTCTTCTCCTAACTCTTTATAATTTAAATAAACATCCACATCCCCTGTAACTAAAAATAAATTCCACAACATTTTTTCTAACACCCGACTCACCTCTTTTGTATATAGTAAATCTCATTTTTATTCTTTTTCCTTATGGGTGTTAGTATACATTGTAAATTTTACTAGGTTACAATTTGTATCCTAAAGTATTTAAAATATTTTCGTGATCTCTCCAGTCTTCTTTTATTTTTACCCAAAGCTCTAAAAACACTTTAGATCCTAAAAGTCTTTCAATATCTTCTCTTGCACTTTTTCCTATTCCTTTTAATTTTCTTCCACCTTTACCAATGATAATTCCTTTGTGAGATTTTTTTTCACAATAAATAGTAGCACTAATGTCTACAATATCTTTATCTTGTCTATTTTTCATACTCATAACTTCTACTGCTACTCCATGAGGAACTTCTTCATGAAGATAATGAAGTATTTTTTCTCTTATAATTTCACTAACAATTACTTTTTCTGGTTGATCCGTAATCATATCCTTTGGGAAATACTGAGGACCTTCTGGTAAAAATTCCACTATTTTTCCAACTAATTTTTCAACATTTTTACTCTCTAATGCAGATATAGCTACAAGTTCACGAAATATATTTTCTTTTGTATACATTTCATATATCTTTTCAAATTTTTCTGGAGGAATTCGATCCATCTTATTGACTACAAGAAAAATAGGCGTTTTTACATTTTTTAACATTTCCAATATATATTGATCCCCTGGTCCCATATCTGCTGTATCATCAATCACTAACAAAATAAGGTCTACTTCATTTAATGTTTGCTGCGCCGTTTTTTGCATATACTCCCCTAGTTTATTCTTAGGTTTATGCATACCAGGAGTATCTAAAAATATAATTTGAAAATGATCCTCTGTATAAATAGTTTGAATCCTATTTCTAGTAGTCTGAGGTTTATCAGACATGATGGCTATTTTTTCTCCTATGATTTGATTCATTAATGTAGATTTTCCCACGTTTGGTCTTCCTATAATAGTTACAAATCCTGATTTAAATTTCATTTATTTACATTCCTCCTATTTAAAAATCTTCTTTTGAAAATCCATTAGGTAACAATTCTTCTATAGTCATAATTTTTAAATCTTCATTTGATTTACCTACAATTATTTTTATGCTTTTTCCAAATTCAAAAATAACCTGTCTACAAATTCCACATGGAAATGTATAATCTTCATTATCGCTAGCGATTGCAATAGCCTCAAAATCTTTATTTCCTTCTGATACAGCCTTAAAAATCGCCGTTCTTTCTGCACAATTGGTAGCCCCAAAGGATGCACATTCTATATTACAGCCTGTATATATTTTTCCATTATGAGTTAAAAGCGCTGCTCCTACTCTAAATTTAGAATAAGGAACATATGCATTTTTTCTTGCTTCTACTGCTCTTTGAAATAATTGTTTGTAATCCATAATTTTTCTCCTTCCTTATTTTTTCCCTTTATCAGGAAGTAAAATTCCCCCAGACACAACAAGTTTTAGAGCTGCTTCAATAGAAATATCTAGCATGATAATATCATTTTTAGGAATCATCACAAGCATGCCAGACGTAGGATTCGGCGTAGTTGGAATAAAAATACTTTTCATATCCTGATTCAAAGTACTTGAAATCTCAGAGGAGGTATCTCCTGTAATAAACCCTATAGTATAAATACCCTTTGAGGGATATTGTACCAAAACCGCACTCTTAAAAGCATCTCTTTGTTTTAAAAAAAGAGTATCAATAAGCTGCTTTACAGATATATATATAGTGTTTACCAATGGAATTTTTGTCAATGTCTTTTCAACAAAACAAATAATTTGTTTTCCCAAATAGTTTGTAGCAAAAAAACCTGTGATCGTAATAATGATTAGATTTAAAACAACGCCTACCCCAATAAGAGGAAATCCTATAATTTTTTCTAGTGGAATTCTAAATATAGAATCTATTTTATTAAATACCCATCCTATCAAAGATACAGTCACTACAATTGGTATAAGTACCAAAAGACCTGTAATAAACATCTTTCTTATGTTTTTCATAGAAAACATTTCTATATGATTTTACCTCCTCTTTATTTGCATTTTTCTATAAAATCTCTATATTCCTTATAGTATTGTTCATTACTTTTTTTATAAGTTTCTTCTACTCTATTTTTAAAATTTTCTAAAGTTCCAGTAAAATAATTCGTAATCATTAAATCTTTATCTTTAAAATATAAAAGAATACCCTCTTTTGGATTTATTTTATCAGAATATCTAATATGATTATAATTGCCTTTTTCTACTAAATATTTTACAATCTCTATATGGCCAAAACCTGCACTCCATCTTAAGGCATAATCATTATCAATATATATGTCTGACCCTTTCTCAACCAAATATTTGACAACCTCTAAATGTCCATTTTTAGCACTTAATCTAAAAGCAATGTCATCTTTAGCATGAATATTTGCACCTTTTTCTACTAAATACTGAACGACTTCTATATGCCCATTAATAGCACTCATTTTTAATGCACAATCATTCTCAGCATGAATGTTGGCACCCTTTTCTACTAAATATTTGACAATCTCTATGTGACCTCTATTCGCACTCCATCTTAAGGCATAATCGTTAGCAGCATGAATATGGGCACCTTTTTCTACTAAATATTTCACTAATTCTGTATGTCCTTCACTAGCACTCCATCTTAGAGGATAATCTTGATCCGTATGAAGACCTGCGCCTTTTTCTACTAAATACTGAGTCATTTCTAACTGTCCATTTTCTGCACTAAATCTTAATGCATACTCCTTGTCCACACATATATCAGAATCATTCTCTATAATAGATATTAATCCATCTACATCACCATTTTTTAAAATTTCAACTAATTCTTTTTCTTTCATTTTTTGTCTCCCCTTTTTTGATGTAAAATTTGTCTTATTGATTTACTTTTTTGATTTCTAACTGTTTTATTCTTCTATTTTGTACATTTAAAACCTTAATTTTTATATTTTCTAATTCAATTTCATCTCCTTTAACAGGAACTCTTCCCAATATATTAAATACAAATCCTCCTATAGATTCATATTCTTCTTCAGAAAGATTTACTGCTAATCTTTCATTAATTTCTTCAATAGAAGCTTTTGCATTTACAATTAATGAATGTTCTCCTAATTCTTCTATATAGTCTATTTCATTGTCATATTCATCTATAATATCTCCCACAATTTCTTCTAAAATATCCTCTATGGTTACAAGTCCTAAAGTTCCCCCATATTCATCTAATACAATTGCAATATGGATTTTTTCCTTTTGCATTTCCTTTAAAAGATCTCTTACCTTTTTACTTTCTGGAACATAATAGGCACTTCTAACAAATTTTAAAAGATCAAAGTCATAGTTTTTCTCTTCTTCCTTTGAATAAATTAATAAATCTTTTGCATATAAAATACCAATGACATCATCTATAGTATCTTTGATTACGGGGATTCTAGAATATCCATGTTGAATCACCGTCTCAAGTGATTCTCCTAAACTAGCATCTTGCTCAAGATAAACCATATCTATTCTTGGCACCATCACTTCTGTTACTTCAATATCTCCTATTTCAAATATACTATTGATCATTTCTTTTTCATCACTTTGTATAATCCCTACTTCCTCTCCTACATCCATAAGAGTCAGTATTTCTTCTTCTGATACCAATGCATTTGGTTTTTTTGCATTCACGCCAAATAACTTCATAATAAACTTGGTCATTCCTGTTAGAATTTTCAAAATAGGATTTAAAATAATAGATAATACTTCTAAGGATCTTCCTAATTTTAACGCTACCTTTTCAGGGTTCTCTGCAGAATACGTCTTTGGAGTAATTTCTCCAAATATAAGGATAAGTAATGTCATGGTAAAAGTTACAAAGACTGTGGCATTTTTTCCTGAAAAAATTTTAAAAGTAAGTTCTGTGGCAATAGCAGTAGCAGCAATATTGACAATATTATTTCCTATCAATATAGTTGCAATCATTTTAGGAGTTTTTTGTATCAATCTTTTTAAAACATCTACATTTTTGATTCCTTCATTTTGAAGCTTTTTTACTTTTATGATATTCATAGAAGTAAGAGCAGTTTCTGCACTTGAAAAAAGAGCGGACAAAGTAAGCAATATAATAAGCAAAACAATCTTAATCCATTCTTCGTATGTAAACAAAATCATACCTCCCAAATGTTGTCTATAAAAGGGAGCAGTTGATCTACTCCCCTAATAAATCAGCTTAAAAATCAAACCTGTAATCATAAGTCCTAAAATAGCACCCATCATAACTTGAAAAAAAGTATGAATACCTCCTTCTATTCTACTTTGAGCAACTAAAATAGCTAAGAATAGACACAAAGTAATAACAAGAGCGTTTTCTGATAAAAAAGCAACTGCAATGACAATAGCAAATGCTAAAGCTGCATGACCACTAGGCATTCCTCCTCTTAAAGGAGTTCCAGTATTTGTATATGCTTTCACACTAATCACTACAAAAATGACAATAATTAAACTAATAAAAGTAATATGAATGGGCATTCTTTTTACTTTATGAAGAACGTTTTCTGTCAAATTACTAAATTCATCAAAAAATATAAGATACGCAACAATAATAGCATTAAAAGCTGCAATCAGTACTGCACCTGCTGCTACATTTTTAGCAATTTTAGCTAACTCATGATATTCCTTAGTAATCAAATCTATAGTTGCTTCAATAGAAGTATTGACCATCTCAGCAATAATTACAAGGGCAATTGTAAAAAATAAAATTAATACTTCAAGCTTAGATAAATGAAAAAATAGACTTAAAAATAATACACTCACTGCCATAGTAAAATGAATACGCATATTGCGCTGAGTTTTCAAAGTATATATAATCCCATCAATAGCATAATTAAAGCTATCTATTAATTTTCTTACTTTCATAATCCTTACTTTCTTAATATACCCATTTTACTTAAAACTTCTTCCTCTTTTTGCCTCATTTTTTTTGTATTTTCTTCTGTATCATGATCATACCCAAAAAGATGAAACATACTATGGACAGTTAAAAACAATACTTCTCTTTCAAAAGAATGTTCATATTCCTCTGATTGCTCTTTTGCTCTCTCTAAAGAAATAACAATATCTCCCAACGATGAAAATTTTTCAATATCTTTCATATTTTCATATTGTGGAAAAGACAACACATCTGTAGGACGATCTACCTCTCTATATTCTTTATTTAGCTTATGAATTTCTTCATTATCTACAAAAGATACACTTACCTCTACCTCTTTATCTACATTTTCCTTTTCTAGAGATAAAGATACTGCATCTACTATTAATTTTTCAATCTTTAGATCATATTTTATTTTTTCTTGTCTATTGTCAATAATTACTTCCATTATTTCGCCACCTCTATCTTTTTTGTATCCATTTCTGGATATTCTATTCTTTCATGAAAAATTCCTGACAACACCGTTTGAAAAGATGTTGCAATTTTTTCCAAATCTTTGAGTGTAATCGGACATTCTGACAATTGTTCATCTTCAAGCTTATCTTTTATTATTTTTTTAATCAAATTTTTCATTTTTTCAGGAGTAGGCTCTGGCATACTTCTTACAGCAGCTTCTACAGAATCTGCCATCATGACGATAGCAGCTTCTTTACTTTGAGGCTTTCTACCTTTGTATCTAAAATCATCATCATTTAATTGATCATTTTTTTCCTCTATTTTTGCTTTATGATAAAAGAATTTTACTAATGTATCTCCATGATGTTGTTCAATAACCTCTATAATTTCTTGAGGAAGTTTTGCTTGTTTTGCCATTTCTATACCATCTTTTACATGGCTTGTAATAATTTTCGAACTTAATCTAGGACCAATCTTATCATGTGGATTTTCACAAGTAAGTTGATTTTCTTTAAATAGATAAGGTCTTTTTAACTTTCCAATATCGTGATAATAAGCACTAACCCTAGCTAAAAGCTCATCTCCACCTATAGCATCTGCTGCTGCTTCACTTAAATTTCCAACAATAATGCTATGATGATAAGTCCCAGGTGCTTCCAATAAAAGCTTTTTAAGTACAGGTTGATTTGGATTGGATAACTCTAAAAGCTTTAATGGTGTTAAAATATGAAAAGCAGATTCCCAAAATGGTAACGTACCTATTGTGAGTATGGCACAAAATATACCGTTTAATAGACCATAGAAACTATCTACTAATATTTTATACCATTCATAATGATTAATCAGTGAAATGCCCATCATTCCTACTACATTGCTTATACTTACCAAAAGTCCTGATAAAAAAATATTAGACCTTTGATGGGTATGAGCTCCACTAAAAGCTCCTATCGTTCCTCCTATCAATGTTGTAATAAAAAAGCCCATATGATTTCCATTATTTAAAGTCAGTAATACACTCATACCTAAGTTTACTGCCATAGCCAACTTTGCATCTAACAATATACTAATGAGCATAGCAGCTGTAGCTACTGGCGCTACATAACTAGATATTTGATAGGTAGTTTTAGATACTAAATATACAGATAAAAATATAATCTCGATTAAATACAACTTAGGTAAAGAATCACATATCTCCTTGTTGAATACATATAAATAAGCAATGAGCAGAGATTGAACCATTATAATTAAAAGAGCAGTTCCTAAATATAAAGATAAATCTTGTCCCTCTTGTTTGGTCATTCCTACATTTGTTAATATCTGCAATTGTTCTTTTGTGATACTCTCTCCTTCATTTACAATGATACTTCCTTTTTTTATAATAACTTTTTCAATACTCTCCTCTGCTTCTTTTATTTTTTGCTGTGTTGTTTCTTCATCTAAAAATCGATTAGGCTCAATGGAATGATTCACAATCTTACTTCCTAGCATTCTCATAGAAGGGTTAAATTCATTGATTCCATTAAAATAATTTTCAATATTTTTCTTTTCTTTGTCTATTTCCTCTTCCTTAATCCCAGTAGACATAACCTGCATAATCATTTCATAAGCATAGCTTTCTATATTTTTTAAATCTTTTTCAGCAATTGTTAATAAAAGAAGTAAATCTTTTTCACTTAATTTTAATACATTTTTATCCTTTGCAAGAATTAATTTTTCTTCTTCTGAAATATCTTCCATTTGACGAATCTGATCTATGCCTTTAAAGAATCTTTCTGCTTTTTTTTTGCTATCTATTTGAATCGTAGGATCAATTTTTTCTCTAGGTTCAACAGCTTGTACTGCCTTTTGAATTAGCCTGTCTGTCTCTTTTTTATCTTCTATATCTCTAGGTGCTCTTAAATCTTCTGGTGCCTTTTGTCCTACTTCTAATTCATATTTCTGAGGAGCAAGCGTTGCAACGGTACTAAAAAATAAAACTATAAAAGGAATAATCATAAGCATGATATAATTTACACTTCTTTTTTTAAAAAACTTTATCATGACATTTTTATTGACATCCTTTATAATATGCTTAAAAAAATGCATATGGATTTCCTCCTAATGGATTATCTCATCCTATTTTTCTTATCCTTTATTTCTTTTTGTTTTTCAAATTTATCATAAGCTCTTATAATTCTTTGAACTAATGAATGTCTCACTACATCGTTTTCATTTAAAAATATAAATCCTATTCCTTCTACCTCTGATAAAATCTCTACAGCTTCTTTAAGTCCTGATGCTTTTCCTCTTGGAAGGTCTATTTGAGTAATATCTCCTGTTACAATGGCTTTAGATCCTATCCCTAACCTTGTAAGAAACATTTTCATCTGTTCTTTTGTTGTATTTTGTGCTTCATCTAATATAATAAAAGAATCATTTAATGTTCTTCCTCTCATATAAGCTAGGGGTGCTACTTCTATCATACCCCTTTCTTTATACTTTAAAAATGTTTCTCCTCCCAATATATCATATAAGGCATCATATAATGGTCTTAAATATGGATCTACTTTATCTTGTAAATCCCCTGGCAAAAAACCTAAGCTCTCACCTGCTTCTACTGCTGGTCTTGTCAAAATAATTCTACTTACTTCTTTATTTTTAAATGCAGAAACTGCCATTGCCATAGCTAAATAGGTTTTTCCCGTACCTGCAGGACCTATTCCAAAAACTACATCATTCTTTTTAATACTTTGTACGTATTTTTTTTGACCTATGGTTTTAGGTTTAATTTGTTTTCCTTTTGCACTTACACAAACAATATCATCTAGTTCTTGCATTTGTGTTTCTTCACCCTTTTTCAAAAGAGTTATAGAATAAGTAATCTTTTGAGGATCTAACCTTTCTCCTTTGTTGATTATTTCCATTAAATTAGATAATAATCTTTCTGTTCTATTTACTTTCTGAGATTCTCCTATAATTACAATTTCTCCACCTCTAGATACAATATTTATGCCTAAACCATCTTCTATAATCTTTATATGTTCATCAAAATTTCCAAAAATTTCTTTTGTATAATCAAATTCCTCCATGTTCATTCTTTTTTCTATTACTTTTGTTTCCAATCACAAGTCCTCCTTCAATTCTATATGTGGTGTAATCTTTTGTTGTTCTCCGATTTCCTCTAATACCTCAATGATTAATTTCCCTTTTATTTTATTGCCTTTCTTTGAAAATACTATATCTTGATTTAATATACTTGCATTTTGAGGTATATTTTTTACCAAATCTACTGTCATTTTTTCCACTAATGCATCTTTAGCAATACTTTCATTAATGGTTTCTTTTTTCTGAATCACTTCATAATAATCTTCTGTAATAAATTCGACAGGAATTTGAATATTCCTCCAGTTTAAAAGTCTTTTGTTTCTCCTCTCAATTATAACATTTTTATAAGGAATTTCTTCTAGACTTAAAATAATTTGATTATTTCCAATTTTTGCAATCCTTCTAGTGAATTTCTTTCCAGTTTTTATTTTTTTTATCTCACTCAAAGAAATTTCATCTTCTTTTTCATAATAAGTTCTGGCAAAAATTTCTCCTAATGCATGTACATATCTAGTATCTATCTCTTCCCTTTGAATCTGTCCTGTAATTAATCTTTGCCCTTTCTTTACAATATCTCCCCTTTGCACAAGGGCATCCCCATTTCTAGCAATAACTTTTTCAATGACTCCTTTTTTCTTAGCTACAAGATCACAAGGAATATTTTTAGGAATAATTTTAGGAGGATCAATTCCCTCTACAATCTCTACAATTGCTTTGGTTCCTTGAATATGAATTCCTACCCAAGTCAAATGATCTAATTTTATCATCATATTGTTTTCAATATCTGATAAATTCAGCTTATATTTTAACGCTCCTTCATATAACCCTAATGTATCTAAATACTTGATTATATCATTTTCTGAATTTTTTTCATTACCAACAATTTCTATATTCCATATAAAAGAAGTCATCATAAAAACCATAAAAATACAGAAAATAAATCCTGTAATAAACATTTTTCTTTCCTTCATTCTATGCATAAAAAAAGGATATCCTATTTTTTGATTGATTTTCACCTTACAACCAGTTCTTTTCACAATATGTCTAAGTTCTTTGTATCCATTTATACCTACTTTTGCTTCTAGTGTTGTATAGTCTATTCTAATAATATCCCAAAAATATATACCTTTTGCAATGGCATAATTAATAAATTTTTCTAATGACAATCCTTCAATTCGAATCACTACATATCCTCTTAATATATTCCATAATTTTATTGCTAGCAAGCTCTCCCCTCCTATTTTACAAATTCCATACTATGAATCGTGCCCGTTATAATAATTTCTTCAGTGATAATGGTCTTAATAGAAAGATTTGTTCCAAGTATAGATAATATTCCATTTTTTGTATTAATCCTTATTCTTACTTTTGAATATTCTATAATCCCTTTATGGTTTTCAATATAGATCTGCAAATTTCCTAGCAAGGTAATTCTAGGCAAATCTAATATAATATCCTTGGGAAGTTCTAAAAGTTCTGATATACTTTCCTTTATTTCACTTGTTTTTGAATTCATACCTACTCCCCCTTTATTTTCAGTTTATGCTCTCAAAATTTTTACTATTCCTTTCTTTCAAACAAAAAAAGTTGTGAAAAATTTTCACAACTTTTTTCTTAAAGCTTTAGGCTTATCTAATATTTCTGATAAAATAACTCCTTTGATCAAGTCATTTTGATTCAATATAAAGTTTTCTCTTCCTATTTCACTTCTTTGAATTTCATCTTTTTTTTCTTCTTTGAGTATTACCTCTTCTTCATATACTGTAGGTACTTCTAACTGCTCTTGTATTTGCTCTTTGATGATTTCTTTTTTTTCATTTATATCTTTCTTTTCTTCTTTCATCGCTTTTATAGGTTGCGATTTGTTAACTGATAAATTTCTTTTTTTCTTCTTTTCCTTTTTTTCATCTTTTTTTAAAAAAGTAATTAGTGCAGAAGCAACAATCCCTATAATAGGAATTACATCATCAGCATCCCACATATGATCACATCCTTTAAATCAAACCCTTATTTTTTTATTTTAGGATTTTGATCTTGTTCTTTTCCTTGTCCTACATTAGATATACTCTTTCTCATACTTGTATCTGCCATAATATTTTGCATATTATAATAATCCATTACTCCAAGTTTTCCTTCTCTTAATGCTTGTGCCATAGCCTTTGGTACTTCTGCTTCTGCTTCTACTACCTTAGCACGCATCTCTTGAACTGCTGCAACCATTTCTTGTTCTTTTGCAACAGCCATAGCTCTTCTTTCTTCTGCTTTGGCTTGTGCGATTCTTTTATCTGCTTCTGCTTGATCCGTTTGAAGTTGTGCTCCTATATTTCTTCCTACATCTATATCTGCAACATCAATAGATAATATTTCAAAAGCAGTTCCTGAATCTAGTCCTTTTGCTAAAACAGTTCTTGAAATTTTATCAGGATTTTCTAGCACTTCCTTGTGACTTTCAGCTGATCCTACAGTAGTTACAATACCTTCTCCTACTCTGGCAATAATTGTTTCTTCTCCTGCTCCTCCTACTAATCTTTCAATGTTCGCTCTTACTGTTACTCTTGCTTTTACCATTACCTCAATCCCATCTTTTGCAACAGCAGCTACTTTGGGGGTTTCAATGACCTTTGGATTTACACTTACTTGTACTGCTCCTAATACTTCTCTTCCTGCAAG
The DNA here is from genome assembly GCF_001282725.1 of Inediibacterium massiliense. NCBI lineage: Bacteria > Bacillati > Bacillota > Clostridia > Peptostreptococcales > Thermotaleaceae > Inediibacterium > Inediibacterium massiliense. The sequence continues at coordinate 1,487,363 of NZ_LN876587.1, forward strand.
TTCTATGGCTGCTGCTCTTTCAAATTCTAAAGATATATCTGCTCTTTGTGCTGCAATAAGTGCATCTACAACACTATTTACATTTCCTCCTGCAAGATAATGGGCTTCTAATTTGTCAATATTTAAATCAAGACCTGCTTTAGTAGCTTTAATAAGAGGGTTTACAATTCTTGAAGGAGATACTCTCCTAAATCTCATTCCTATTAAAGTAAAAATTCCTATTTTTACTCCTGAAAAATATGCAGTAATCCACAGTCCTACAGGAATAAAACTAAGTAACAATCCTAAAAGTAATAATCCCACAATCAAAATAATCCCAAAACCAATTATTGGATTCATTCTAAAAACCTCCTATACTATTTTTTGTACAATAATTCTTCTACCTTCTATTTTTATAATTTTAACCCTTGTACCCTTTTCTACAAATTCTCCCTCCGTCACAACATCAATTCTTTTTTCTTCTATTTGTACCATTCCAGAAGGTCTAAGGGACGTAATGGCAACTCCCTCTTTTCCAATTAAACTTAAATCTTCCTTTATAGATACAAAACCTTTTTCTTTTTCTAATTTGGTAGATAAAATAATTTTATCTAAGTATCTATTCTTTGGTCCATATTTTATAAGAATTCCTGCTACAATAACCGTTAATACTAAAGCAATTACTAAAGAAGTAATTCCAAGAACAAAAGAATCTGATGCCAAAACAATACTTGTAATCATACATAACACACCACCAATACCAGGAGCTCCAAAACCTGGTATAGCCATTTCAACAAATAAAAGAATAATTCCTACTATAAAAAGTAGTATAACCATAACTCCTGCATTTCCTGCTAACATACTTCCCCCAAAAAAAGTTACAAAAGCAATTAAGCTAATAGTTCCTCCTATTCCAAATCCAGGAGTAAACACTTCTACAATCATTCCAATAAAACCTATGCTCAAAAGAACTGGCAAAAATACAGAACTGCTTACTAATTGAGCAATGTTTACTTTTAAATCTGTCTTTACATGAATTTTTTGCGTATTTTTAATTTGAAAATGGTGAAGAATCTCATCATAATCACCAGATACAAAATCAGTAAATTTCAAATTTTCGGCTTCTTTTGTAGTAAGATTTAACAGTTCTCCTTTTTTGACAATATACTTTTCAGGATCATTAGGGTCTTTGATTTCTATTCTTCTATCTGCCATAGACTCTATTAATTTTGCATCTCTACCTCTTTGTTCCGCAGTAGATCTTAGTTCTCCCTTCCAATAGGAGATATTCTTTTCCGTATAAGGAATAGTTTCTGCAGAACCAATAGTACTACCTTCACTCATAACTATATTTTTACCTGAAATTGTAATAAGTACTCCAGCAGATTCTGCTTTATGATTGACAAAAGCAATAGTATGTAAAGGCGTTTTCATAATTAAGTCTCTTATTTTGGTAGCTTCTTGAATCATTCCTCCTAAAGTGTCTATCTCAAATATAATAGCCACCGATGAAGGATCTTCTTCGGCTTCTTTAATAGATTGATCCACAAATTGAGTAACCGCTGGATTGATTTCTCCGTTTATAGGAATAATATATACATTTCTTTTATTTTCTCCATAGACAGTGCCTAAGCAAACACTAAATAAAAGTATGCACAGTATCATATAAATCCACAATCTTTTCAAAAACTTCACCTCCTTTAGATATATGGTTATCCAAACAATTATCTATAGTATAATACATTTTCTATTTATTTAAAACCATTTTTTAGGTAAATAGAAAAGACCTAAGAATTCTTAGGCCTTTTTATTGCAAAAACTGCTTTACAATTTGATTAATTGTTTTTCCATCAGCTCTACCTTTGACTTTAGGCATAATAGCTGACATAATTTTTCCCATATCTTTCATGCTATTTGCCCCAACTTCATCAATTACTTGACTGACAATTTGAGAAAGCTCCTCTTTTGTCAATTGTTCTGGCAAATAACCCATTAAAATATCTATTTCAGCTTTTGCTTCATCTACTAAGTCTTGTCTATCTCCCTTAGCAAATTCATCGATAGCATCTTTTTTTTGTTTTACTTGTTTTGAAATAATATCTAAAATGCTTTCGTCGTCAAGTTCTACTTTATGATCAATTTCATATTGCTTGATCGCAGATCTTAACATTGTCACAACAGATTTTTTCATTTTGTCTTTTTCTTTCATGGCTTCTTTTAAATCAGCCATCAATCTTTCTTTGAGGAGCATATGTCACACCTCTTTTAATTAGAATTTTTTCTTGTTTCGTTTTGCAGCCTCCGCTTTCTTTTTACGTTTCACGCTAGGCTTTTCGTAATGCTCTCTTTTTCTTACTTCTGATAAAACACCTGACTTTGCACAGGAACGCTTGAATCTGCGAAGAGCACTTTCAAGAGTTTCGCTTTCCCCTATTTTAATTTCTGTTGACATATAATTTTCCCTCCCTCCGCTAGCAGACTTGTGCTGTGTCCTTTGGAAAAACCAAATGTATCCATCATTTAGAATCCCAAAATGACACTATGTTATTATACATGAAATCTTTCATTTATGCAACTCTTTTTAACCTGGTGGCCATTGAAGTTCTCTTCCTCCTAGAAGATGAAAATGTATATGATCTACAGTTTGTCCACCTAGCTTACCACAATTGTTTATAATTCTATATCCATCTTTTAATCCTAACTCACCTGCAATTTTCTTTGCGCAAAGAAAAATATGTCCTATAAGATCTTGATCTTCATCTATGATATGATCTAAAGACTTTATATGTTTCTTAGGAACAATGACTATATGAACAGGTGCTTGTGGGTCTATATCGTAAAATGATATTACTGAATCATCCTCATATACTATTTTCGAAGGAATTTGTTTAGAAATGATTTTACAAAATATACAATCACCCATTTTCTTCACCCCCTTACTCTCTTAAAACTTCCATCCTTTACTATTCAACATCCATTTTGTAATTCCTTCTTTTATTATTATATTATATCTATTAATCTTCCTATTACTAATTCTTCTGATATTTTTTCTAAAAATACAGACAATAGTTTTTCTTCTAAAGAGATTTGAGATGGACATAAAACTCTTATATAATTATCCGTAAGTCCTTCATAATATCCTTCTCTTTCAACACTTAAAGTCTCAAATAGTACTTCCCTTTGAGTCCCTATAAATTTTTTATGATATTTTATTGAACATTCTCGTGCAAGCTCAATTAATTCTTCGCTTCTTTGATTTTTTGTTTTACCATCTACTTGATCAGAAAAGCCCGCAGCTTTTGTACCTTTTCTTTTAGAATACTTAAAAACATGAATCTGACTAAAACTTATTTTTCTTACAAAGTCTAATGTTTTTTCAAATTCTTCATCTGTTTCTCCTGGAAAACCTACCATAATATCTGTAGTAATAGATACATCAGGCATGTATCTTCTTAATCGATCTACAATCATTTTATATTCTTCTGTTGTATATTTTCTATTCATCCTCTTTAGTGTTTCATTGCAACCACTTTGCAACGAAAGATGAAAATGAGGACAGACCTTTTTTAAGTCAGATAATTCTTTTACAAATTCTTCTGACATAATAGTAGGTTCAATAGAGCTTAATCTAATTCTTTCAATTCCCTCTACCTGATGAACAGCTTTTATAACATCTAATAGAGTCGTATCTCCTAAATCTTTTCCATAAGATGCTACATGAATCCCTGTTAATATAATTTCTTTGAATCCATGGTGTGAAAGACGGTTTACTTCTTTTATAATATCTTCTATTTTTCTGCTTCTTATAGGACCTCTTGCATAAGGAATAATACAATAACTACAATATTGATTACATCCTTCTTGTATTTTAAGATAGGCTCTTGTTTTTCCTTTGATTTCTCCTATGGTCATTTCTTCAAACTCTTTAATATCCATAATATTGCCAACTGCATTAATAGCTTCTTCTTCTTCGGCCATTTCTACGTACTCTACAATTTTTTTTCGGTCATTTGTTCCTAAAATAATATTTACGCCTTCAATAGCTTCTACCTCTTTAGGTGATGTTTGTGCATAACATCCTACTACAGCAATTAAAGATTCTGGATTTTTCCTCTTTGCTCTTCTAATAAATTGTCTTGATTTTCTATCTCCTAAATTTGTAACCGTACAAGTATTAATCACATATACATCTGCTATATCTTCATGATCTACAATCTCATATCCACTTTTTTCAAACAATTCTGTCATGGCTTCTGTTTCATATTGATTGACTTTGCAACCTAGTGTATAAAATGCTACTTTCTTCATCTATCTACCTCCTAAATCCCCTAACTCATACATACATATACTTAAGGTAACAAACCCAGCCGTTTCTGTTCTTAAAATTCTTTTCCCTAAAGAAATCGAAATACAACTCTCTTCTTTGAGCTTATGAATTTCTTCTTCTTCAAAGCCTCCCTCAGGTCCAATAAAAATAGCAATTTTTTTCACATCTTTATTTTTTTTAAATACTTCTTTTAATCCCATTTCTTCTTCTTTTTCATAAGGAACAATACATAAATCATATTCATATAATTTTTTTAATACTTCCTCAAATAAAATAGGATTTTGAATCTTAGGAATCATTCCTCTTTTACATTGCTTCGCTGCTTCATTAGAAATTTTTTGCCATCTTTCAACCTTTTTTTCTTCACTTTTTTGATCCTTTAACTGAACCACCGTTCTATTTGTAAGGACAGGAACAATACTAAAAATTCCAAGTTCTGTACACTTTTGGATAATAAGTTCCATTTTACTACCCTTTGGAATTCCTTGAAAAAGAGTAACTTCTATATTTGCTTCTGTGAGAGATTGTCTTTTCTCAATAATTTTTAACTCAATCTCTTTTGGAGATAAAGAAATGATCTCTCCTATATAATCATTATTCTTCCCATCACAAACTTCTATCTGATCTTTTTCATTTAATCTTAATACTTTTAAAATATGCTTTACATCTTCCGTATCATTCAAAATCATTTTTTCATTTTCTAAAATATTATTTTCATCAATAAAAAATCTATGCATCTTTTCTAACTCCTTTAGACACAATTACTGCCCATTCTCCCATTTTTCTAACTTCTTGTATTTCAAATTCATTTTTTTTGAGCGCCTCTACTACTTCCTCTACTTTATCTAGAATAATTCCAGAAGATATAAATACTCCATCTTCTTTCATGAAATTTTTAATAAATGAAGATAAATGTATAATTACATCTGCAATAATATTTGCTACTATAATATTCGCTTTTTCATCAATAACATCTGTAAGATTTCCATGTCTAATTTCAACTATATCTTCTACTTTATTATCTAAAACATTTCTCTTAGAAGAATCTACAGCAACTTGGTCTAAATCTACTCCAATAACTTTCTTTGCCCCTAATTTTGCTGCTGCAATAGATAAAATCCCACTTCCACAGCCTATGTCAAAAACAGTATATGTATCCTTTACATATTTTTCGATATTTTCTATACACATCATAGTCGTTTCATGGGTTCCTGTCCCAAAAGCCATTCCAGGATCTAATTCGATAATTAGTTCTCCAGGATTTTTTGTATATTCTTCCCAAGATGGCTTAATGACAATATTTTTTCCTATTTTTTTAGGCTTGTAGTATTTTTTCCATGCATTTGCCCAGTCTTCTTCATAAACTTCAGCTGTTGTCACTTCTCCTAACCCTTTATCTAAATTGTATTGAGGGATTTTTTCAACGTTTTGCTTAATCATTTCTATTTTATCTAACAAATCTTCACTTTCAGCTAAATATCCTTTTACAATAGCTCCTTCATAATCTGTAGGAAGAATAGACTCATCTACATAATCCCAATCCCCTGATTCCTTTTGATGATAAATAGGGTCACTAGGATCTTCTATGACAACTCCTCCTACTCCCGCATCATATAAAATATTGGATACTGCTTCTACTGCTTCTGTAGTAGTTTTAATCTTCACTTCTATCCATTTCATTGTTTTACCCCTCCGTAGCTTTGTCTTTATAAGTTATTATACCCTTGTCTACACATCTTTACCAAATATTATTTTTAAATATTATAATGAAACACCCAGTAGTTACTGGGTGTTTTATATGCCAAAAACCTCTTTTACCTTGTCAAAAAAGGTTTTTCTTTGTTCATGTACATCTTCTCCCATTACATCTGCAAATTTCTTTAGAAGTTCTTTTTGTTTATCATTTAATTTTTTAGGAACTTCAACAATAATTTTAATATAAAGGTCTCCTCTTCCATATCCCCTTACATTTGGGATCCCTTTTCCCTTCATTCTAAATATAGTTCCACTTTGTGTTCCCTCAGGTATTTTATATTTTACTTGACCATCTAAAGTAGGTACTTGCAATTCATCTCCAAGGGCAGCTTGCACAAATGTAATAGGAATCTCACAAATTACATCATTTCCATCTCTTTTGAATATCTCATGAGGCTTTACTCTTAAAACAATGTATAAATCTCCTTGAGGGCCTCCTTTTTCTCCTGGTTCTCCCTCTCCTCTTAGAGGAATTACAGATCCTGTATCTACCCCTGCTGGTATATTGATTTGTATCTTTTTATTTTTTAATTCTTTTCCTGTTCCATGACATTTTGGACAAGGATTTTCTATAATGCTTCCTTCCCCATTACATGCATCACAAGGTTTTACATTTACAAATTGACCAAGAGGAGTTCTTGTTGCATATCTAATTTCTCCACTACCATTACATTTAGAGCAAGTTTTTTTATTTGTTCCTTTTTTTGCTCCTGTTCCATTACAATTAGAACAGTTTTCATGCCTTTGAATAGTAATTTCCTTCTTTGCTCCAAAAGCTGCTTCTTTAAATGTAATTCCCAATTCATATTTTAAATCAGCACCCTTTTGAGGTCCTGATCTTCTTCCTGAAAACCCGCCACCAAACATATCGAATATGTCTTCAAAAATATCTCCAAAACCTCCTGCTCCAAAGCCTCCAAAGCCTCCAAAACCTCCTTGAGCATTCGGGTCCACTCCTGCATGACCAAATTGATCATATTTAGCTCTTTTATTTTGATCTCCTAATACTTCATAAGCTTCATTGGCTTCTTTGAATTTTTCTTCAGCTTCTTTATCCCCAGGATTTCTATCAGGATGATATTTCATTGCCATTTTTCTATATGCTCTTTTTATACTATCTTGATCTGCACCTTTGTCTACTCCTAAAACTTCATAATAATCTCTTTTAGACATTATTCTCACCGCCTTTCTTATGAGGTTTTGTGAGAAACACAAACTACAACAATTATATGCAAAATCGAAAAATTTCGCAACCTTTTTTCCCATTTACAAGGCACCCAGATGGGTGCCTAATTATTTTTTTTATTTATCATCATCTACCACTTCATAGTCTGCATCCACTACATTGTCATCCTTTTGTTCACTAGTTGTTTGCCCTTGTGGATTTTGTGCTCCTGCTTGCTCATACATTTTTTGTGACAATACATGGAAAGCACCTGTTAATTCTTCTGTTGCTTTTGTGATTTCCTCTGCATTGTCTCCTTCTAATGATTTTTTAAGAGCTTCTAATTTATCTTCAATATTTTTCTTTTCATCCGCACTTACTTTATCTCCTACTTCTTTTAGAGCTTTTTCTGTTTCATAAACCATTGTATCTGCTTTATTTCTTGCTTCAATAGCTTCTTTTTTCTTTTTATCTTCTTCTGCAAACTTTTCTGCTTCTTTCACTTTCTTTTCAATATCTTCATCACTTAAATTTGTAGAAGCAGTAAGAGTAATTTTTTGTTCTTTTCCAGTTCCTTTATCTTTTGCACTAACATTTACGATACCATTAGCATCAATATCAAATGTTACTTCTATTTGAGGAATACCCCTTGGAGCTGGCATAATTCCACCCAGTTGGAATCTACCTAATGTAATATTATCTGCTGCCATTTGTCTTTCTCCTTGAAGCACATGAATATCAACTGCTGTTTGATTATCTGCTGCTGTAGAGAAAACTTGGCTTTTTCTTGTAGGAATCGTAGTATTTCTTTCAATTAATCTTGTAAATACTCCACCTAAAGTTTCAATTCCTAATGATAGCGGAGTTACATCTAATAATAATACATCCTTTACTTCTCCTGTTAATACACCAGCTTGAATAGCTGCTCCAATAGCTACACATTCATCTGGGTTTACTCCTTTATGAGGCTCTTTTCCTGTAAGATTTTTTACAGCATCTTGTACTGCAGGAATTCTTGTAGAACCTCCTACCAAAATTACTTTATCTACTTGAGAAGCAGTTAAATTTGAATCTCTTAAAGCTTTTTCTACAGGCTCCATACTTCTTTTCACTAGATGCTCTGTAAGCTGATTAAATTTTGCTCTTGTTAAGTCCATATTTAAATGAAGTGGTCCTTCAGCCGTTGCAGTAATAAAAGGAAGATTGATATTTGCTGTTTGCATGCTAGATAATTCTTTTTTTGCTTTTTCTGCTGCTTCTTTTAATCTTTGTAAAGACATTTTATCTTTTCTTAAGTCTACTCCATGTTCTTTTTGGAAAGATTCTGCTAGGAAGTTCATCACTGCATCATCAAAATCATCTCCGCCAAGATGGTTATCTCCATGAGTTGCTAATACTTCAAACACTCCATCTCCTAATTCTAGAATAGAAACGTCAAAAGTACCTCCCCCTAAGTCAAATACCATAATCTTTTGGTGTTCATTTTCTTTATCAAGTCCATAAGATAATGATGCAGCAGTAGGTTCATTGATAATTCTTTTTACTTCCAATCCTGCAATTTTTCCAGCATCTTTTGTAGCCTGTCTTTGGCTATCTGTAAAATATGCAGGAACAGTAATAACTGCTTCTGTTACTGTTTCTCCTAAGTAACTTTCAGCATCTGCTTTTAATTTCATTAAAATCATAGCTGAAATATCTTGTGGTGTATAATCTTTTCCATCAATATTTACTTTATAGTCAGTTCCCATATGTCTTTTTATAGAACTAATTGTTTTATCAGGGTTTGTAATAGCTTGTCTTTTTGCTGTCTCTCCTACAAGACGTTCTCCTGTTTTTGTAAATGCTACAACAGATGGAGTTGTTCTATTTCCCTCTGCGTTTGGAATTACTACAGGTTCTCCACCTTCTAATACTGAAACACATGAGTTAGTTGTTCCTAAGTCAATACCAATAATTTTACCCATTGTACAATTTCCTCCTTCATATCCTATATAAAATTTTTAGTTTGCTACTTTTACCATACTTGGTCGAATTACTTTTTCATTTAATGTATATCCTTTTTGGAACACATCTATAATCATATTGCTTTCATATCCATCACATTCCTCTTGCATTACTGCATGATGGAAATTAGGATCAAATTCTTTTCCCATAGTCTCTATTTCTTTTACGCCATTTTTCTCAAACACTTCTAAAAGCTGCTTTAAAATCATGTCTATTCCTTGGGTAAAAGATTCATCTTTTCCTTCATCTTTATAAGTTTTGATAGCTCTTTGTAGATTATCTACTACAGGAAGCATATCTAAAATCAATTTTTCATTTGCAAAAGTGTATATATCACTTTTTTCTTTTTCTACTCTTTTTTTATAATTTTGAAAATCTGCAGTCATTCTTAAAAATTGACTATTGATTTCTTCTTTCTCTTCTTGTAGCCTTTTCATTTTTTCCTCTTCACAAGCTTCTTCATTTTCCTCTTTTAATTCTTCTTTTATAGCCTCTAAATTATCTTTGGCTGTCTCTTTATTTTGAAGATCCTCTGAATGATTATGTTTCATTTTTACTCACCTACCTATATTGTATTTCCTTATAATTTGCACTTCTCATTTTGATCAAACATATGTATAGTGCAAAATAAATATTTTGCACTTTTAATTTTTTTATTCATCATTTAATAACTTCGTCAAATTTTTGGTCACATAATCTACAACAGAGACAATGTGATCATAATTCATTCTTGTAGGTCCAATGACTCCTATTTTCCCTACAATGATATTATCCACTTTATAGGTGGCAGTCACTAGACTACAACTTTTCATTTCTTCGTGTCTATTTTCTGTTCCTATAGTAATATCTAATTCATCTTTACTATTAAGCAATAAATCCATAATGTGTTCCTTATGATTTAACATTTGTAAAAAATCTCTAGCTTTTTCTATATTATGATACTCTGGCAATTGGAAAATATTCATCATTCCATCTAGATACAATTCAACACTGATCATATCCTCTAGTGTTGAAAGTAAAACTGGTAAAATTAAATCTACTAAAGATGTATACTGTTTCATATCAAATTTCAAGTTACGAATAACATCTTTATTGATTTTTCCAATTGTTAAACCCTTAAGCTTAATATTTAGTATTTTAGTAATTAACTCTAAATGTTCCTTACTAAAAACGTCTTGATTTCTTATGATGGCATTTTTTACAATACCAGATTCAGATACTACTACCAATAGTAAGCTTTTTTCATCAATAGGAACAAGTTGTACAGACTTTAATTTGCTTTGTTCAAATTGAGGAGACAATACAACAGAAGTAAGCTTTGTCATATGAGATAAAATCTTAGAAGTTACTGTAATAATCTCATTTATCTCTCCAAAACTTTGTAGAAAGCTCTGTTTAATTACATCCTGCTGATTCTTAGCCAATCTATTCATCATCATTAAACTATCCACATAAAGTCTATAACCTTTGTCAGAAGGAATTCTTCCAGCAGAAGTATGGGGTTGACTTAAAAAACCCATATCCTCTAAATCTGACATTTCATTTCTTATGGTTGCAGCACTAATACCTAAATTATACTTCTTCATTAACGTTCTTGAACCCACAGGTTCAGCTGTTAAAATAAAATCCTTGATTATGGCCTGTAGGATTTTTAACTTTCTTTCTCCTAGCCCCATAATACCACTCCTATTTGTTAGCACTCTCTCTTAATGAGTGCTAATCTATTATGATTTTAAGGTATCACTAAAAACTATATTTGTCAAGATCATTTTTTATTTTTTTTAATCTGGTAAAAAATCAATAAACACTTGATTGGATACATCTATTCCTCTTTTTGTAAGTCCAATGTTTCTTCCATCATTCCACAAAAGCTCTTCCTTTGTAAATTTTTCAATAGACTTTCCATAAACTCTTAAGGGACTGATTTTAAATCTTTCTTCAAACTCTTTTATATTAATTCCTCTCATCAATCTAAGTCCTAAAAACATAGTTTCTGCCATCTCATCTTCTTTGTATATTTTTTCTTTGGTAATATGAGGACTTTTTTTATTTTGAATCATATCAATATAATTTTCTACATTTGTTTCATTCGAAAATCTTTCTTTCTTAAAATAAGAATGAGCTCCTACTCCAAATCCTATATACTCTTTATTTTCCCAATAAATTTGATTATGCATACTGCCTTTATTTGCTTTAGCAAAATTTGATATTTCATAATGTTCATATTCAAAAGAGGTAAGATATTCTATAGCAAAATGATACATTTTTCTATCTTCTTCATCATTAGGAATATTCAGTAAATCTTTTTTATATAGTTCATCAAAAATTGTATTTTCTTCTATTTTTAGGCTATAAGAAGAAATATGTTCAGGATCTAACTTTACTACTTGGGCTAAGGTCTCTTCCCACTGTGCTAATGTTTGATCTGGAAGAGAAAACATCAAATCTATATTTATATTTTCAAACCCTAATTTTCTTGCTAATAAATAGTTTTTTACAAATTCTTCTTTTGTATGAATTCTTCCTAATCTTTTTAAATGATGATTTTGCCACGCTTGAAGACCCATACTCAATCTATTGATTCCACTTTTTAGATAAAATCTTATTTTTTCTTCATCTAAAGTTCCTGGATTTGATTCTATACTCCATTCTACATTTTTATCAATAGAAAATCTTTCATGTAATAGATTGATGATTTTATCCATTTCATCTATGGGAATAATAGAAGGTGTTCCTCCTCCTATAAAAATAGATTTTATTTGATAATCTTTTAGCACTTCTGAAAATGATTTTATTTCTTCCTTTAATGCATTCATATAATTTGAAATATTATGAGTGTCTGGATAAGAACAAAAATCACAATAGAAGCATTTTTTTACACAAAATGGAATATGAATATATAATCCTATATTTTTCATCATTTTCCTTCTTTCTGATTATGTTAAAAATAGCCACCTATAGGTGACTATTTTTTGTTTTCATCATATTTTAATACAGCCATGAAAGCTTCTTGAGGTACTTCTACAGATCCTAATTGTCTCATTCTCTTTTTACCTTCTTTTTGTTTTTCAAGAAGCTTTTTCTTTCTAGAAATATCTCCACCGTAGCATTTTGCTAATACATCTTTTCTAAGAGCACTAATTGTCTCTCTTGCAATAACTTTTGTTCCCACAGATGCTTGTATTGGAATAGCAAACATATGCTTTGGAATTACTTCTCTTAATTTTTCACATACTGCTCTTCCTCTACCTACTGCTTTGCTTTCATGTACAATCATAGAAAAAGCATCTATAATATCTTTATTCAGTAAAATATCCATTTTTACAAGAGTCGACCTTTGATATCCTTTTAATTCATAATCTAATGATCCATACCCTCTTGTTTTAGATTTTAAAGCATCAAAGAAAT